>DASUCP010000207.1:0-6999 GCA_036275975.1 Sphingomicrobium sp. | reverse complement strand
TGCCGCGACGACCTGAGTCGCAAAACTGACGTATCCTCTTGTGAAGCAAGGGGAAATACGCATCTTGTAAGCGAACTCGGGGGAGGGAAACACTTCATGTCACGCTTCATCAAGGCGTCGCTCGCCGCGGCGCTTCTTGGCTTTGCGATCCAGGCTCCGGCTGCCGGAGCAGTCTCGAACGGCCCGGGCCAGTTCCCAGGGCGAATCCTTGCCGCGCACAATACAGTGCGCGCGCAGGCGGGCGTTGCGCCGCTGGCGTGGGACCCGGCCCTCGGCAATGCCGCCGCCGCCTATGCGATGCAGCTCGCGCTAACCAACGTTTTCCAGCACTCCGACCGCAACGCGCGGCGCGGCACGGGCGAGAACCTGTGGATGGGGACTCATGGAGCCTACAGCTACGAAGCGATGGTGCGCGGCTGGGCTTCCGAGCAGAGCGACTTCATGCCCGGTGTTTTTCCGGCGGTCAGCCGCAGCGGAAATTGGGAGAATGTCGGCCACTATACGCAAATGGTCTGGCCGACGACGACGCGGGTCGGCTGCGCGGTCGCGTCGAACGGCCGCGTCGACTATCTCGTGTGCCGCTATTCGCCCGCCGGCAACATCGACGGCAAGCCCGTGCCCTACACGACCGCGGCGGTCGGCAGCTCGACGCGCGCCCGCTAAGGCACCAGCACCGCCGCGCCTTCGACGCGCCCTGAGCGCAGCGCGTCCAGCGCGTCGTTCGCTTCGCTCAAGGGGAAGACAGTGGTGTGGGTCTTCACCGGCACCTGTGCCGCGATTCCCATGAACTCGTGACCGTCGGCGCGCGTCAGGTTCGCAACCGAGAGGATCGATCGCTCGCCCCACAGGATCTCATAAGGAAATGCGGGGATGTCGCTCATGTGGATCCCCGCGCAGACTACGCGTCCGCCCTTGCGCACTGCCTTCAATGCCTGGGGAACCAAAGCGCCAACTGGTGCGAAGATAATTGCGGCGTCGAGCTCTTGCGGCGGCGCCTCGCTCGACCCGCCGGCCCATTCGCAGCCGAGCTCGCGCGCAAAATCCTGCGTCTGCGTGTCGCCGTCGCGAGTGAAGGCGAACACGTGCCGGCCCTGCCATACCGCCACTTGGGCGATGATGTGGGCCGCCGCTCCGAAACCATAAATGCCCAGCCGCTCGCCGGCTCCTGCCAACTTGAGCGCGCGATAGCCGATCAGCCCGGCGCACAGCAGCGGCGCCGCCTCGACATCATCGAAGGTGTCCGGAATGCGCAGGCAAAAACGCGAATCCGCGAGCACATGCGTCGCGTAGCCGCCGTCGCGAGTGAAGCCGGTGAAGGTTGGCTGGTCGCACAGATTCTCCTGGCCGTGGGTGCAATAGAAACAGGTGCCGTCGGTCCCGCCAAGCCACGGAACGCCGACGCGATCGCCGACCGCGAAACCCTGCGCTTGGGGCCCGAGCGCCCCCACGCGCCCGACGATCTCATGACCGGGCACGATGGAGAGGGACCCGTGGATGTCGCCGTCGACGATGTGGAGGTCAGTCCGGCAGACGCCGCACGCAGCGATCTCGATCATTACGTCCGCGCCGGACGCATTCGGCAGCTCCCGCTCGATCTGCCGAAGCGGTTCGCCGGCTCGATCGAGTTGCATCACCCTCATCGGCGCTGCCCCCTCCTAACGGAATCAACCATCGACGTTACGCCACGGTTTACCGTTACCGGATTGCCTTCTGAAACATGCTCACGCGTATCTCGTTTTATACGCGAAACGGAGGATTGTGAGACCATGAAGACCCTTTCCAGGATCGTTGCTGCCGGCGCTCTGGCGGCGATGACCGCAACGTCGGTCGGTGCGCCGGCCTACTCGGCGACCCGGCACCATAAGCACCACTATTACGGCCGCACCGCTTATCGCCACAAAGTCTGCCGCCGCTCGCCGGCGGTGACCGGCACGGTGGTTGGTGGAGTGGCGGGCGCAGTCGTCGGACACAGCCTGCTCGGCCACGGCCTGCTCGGCACGGCGGCGGGCGCGGTGGGCGGCGCGGTGGCCGGCGGAGCGGTCGACCGGAGCATGACCGCCCACTATCGCTGCTATTACACCCGCTAAGAGCTGAGGCGGGCGATGCCCGCTCCGGCGATGGTTCGGGCGCGCGAGCGCTTTGCCGCGCTCGTCGCGGTCGCAGCCGTTCAGGCCGGCCTCGCATTCGTGCTACTGAGCGGCTTCCGGGTCGAAATCACACGCGCGCCCGAGGCGATCGAGCGGCTGATCGATATTCGTCTGCAACCGCCGCCGCCTCCGCCGCCACCCAAGGCGCAGCCGAAGCGGGCCGCGGCACATCCCCAATCTTCAGCACCAAAGGCCGAACCCAAGCCGTTGGGCGGTTCGCCCGGCCCTAAGCCCGCGCACGCCGCGCCTTCGGTCGCTCCGGTCGTGGCGTTGAGGCCGACGGTAGCTCCGTCAGGCAGCGGCACCGGCACCGGCCCGGCGCTCGGTAGCGCGTCCGGCGGCGGAAGGGGCGGGCAGGGCTACGGCGCGGATGATGAGGGTGGCGCGGACCTCGTCCAGATCGCCGGCGCGATCGGCCCGTCAGATTACCCGCGCGATCTTCGCGAGCGTGGGCTCGGCGGCCGTGTGGAGTTCGTCTTCACGGTCGAGCCTAATGGCCGCGTCGGCCGGTGCAGGGTAACGCACTCGAGCGGGATTGCGGAGCTGGACGCGCTCACCTGCCGGCTTGTCCAGCAGCGCTTCATCTATCGCCCTAGCACCGACCGCTACGGTCGACCGATCGAGGACGAGGTCGACGGCATGCAGGACTGGGTGCCAAGCCGGCGCTAGCTGTGGCCCGTCACCTCCCCTTCGATCGTACGGGTTCCGGGATGATGCTTGTCGAGGTGGCGTTTGATCATCTTCAGATTGCGCGTATTCGATCGGAAGAAGAAGTCCGGGATGGCGCCGACCCACGGGATGAGGCCGAGCAGCCAGTCGAACCCGACATTCCCCGCCATGCGGCTCATCTGCCACTTCGACATGCCGACGTTGCGGCCTTCCCACACGATGTAGGCGCCGAGCGCCGCCGCAGCGATGTCACCGACGACCGGCACGAGGTCGAGGATCACGTCGAGCCCGACCGTCTGCTTCGTGCCGGGAATCACAAACATGCGCTCAAGCAGCTGCTCCATCGCCTCGACGCGCTGACGGACGGACTGTGGGTCCGTGCCCACGCGGGGCAAACGCAGCTTTTCGTCCTTCAGAAACGCCAACTCACCCTCCGACGTCCGGCCGTTGTTCCAGGTCGGTCAGCGTGTGACGCGCTATGCGGTTCCCGGCGAAGCCCTGGATGCGGCGTGAGACCAGCGACCAGCGAACCGGGGCCGTGATCGGAATGAACAGCTCTGCATCGTCGATCCGCGCCGCGGCCTGCGTCAGGAGCGCATAGCGCTGGCCCGGAATCGGCGTTTGCCGCGCCGTCTCCATCAGCTGGTCGGCATCGGCATCGCAGACCGCCGCGACTGCGCAGCGGAAGCGTCGGACGAACCACGCTGGAGAGGCGGAGGGCGCGACCTCGTCGATCAGCGCGAAGTCGGCGCCTTCGATGGCGTTTGCGCGCTCCACCGTCAGGCCGAGCGCGCCCCAATCGCGGCTCAACAGCTGGAACAGCAGCTCGGACCCGGGGCCTTCGGGAAGGGCGACGCGGACGATCGCCGCTTCTCCTTTCGGGAGGAGTCGATTGGCGGCCGTCTTGAGGCCGGCAATACGGTCGGCGTACGCAGTTCCGAGCCATGCCGGCGCGACTGGCGATGCCACTCCGTCGAGACCGGGCTCGAGCAGCGTCGCGCGCGGCACAAGGCCTGGGACGGCGAGCGCTGCAATCAAGGTGTCGCGGTCGATCGCCTCACTCAGCAAATGCCGGATCTCGGGTTTGTCGAAAGGGCCACCCGAGCTGACTGGCACCAGCCCGAACAGGCCCGAGGCCTGGTCGAACCGCAGGCTGTTGCGCGGCAAGTTCGCACGCTGTGCAAAGGCAAGGTCGGCGAACGTTCCGCCCAACACCAGGTCCGACTGCGCCGAAGCAAAGCCGCGGACCGCGGCAGCCGCGTCTGCGCCGCTCAGCAGTAACTCCTGCTTTGCCGTGGTTTCCTCGTCGGGCGAGTTGATCTGACGGCTGAGGCGGAGTTCGCCCTGGACGTTCGAATCGGCGACGGTGAACGGCCCCGTGCCCTGGCCATTGCGCAGGATTGCGAAGTGCGGCTGCGCGAGCAGAGACAACAGGTTCGGCCGCGGTGCGCTCAGGCGGATTTCGATGACGCGGTCGGTCATCGCGACGATGTCGTCGATCGCGCCGACCGCGTCCTTGAGGCTGTTGCGGCTTCGGCCTGCGAGCTGTCGCTTGAGCAGCCGCGCGACCTGCTCGGCGGTAATTTTCCGGCCGTCGGGCCATTCGAGCGAGGCGATCCGAAAGATGTAGCTGAGGCCGTCGTCGCTGACGTTCCAGCGCTCCGCAAGGCCGCCGACGATGTTCCCGCTCGCGTCGAACCGCACGAGGCCCTGCGCGACATTCTCGAGCAGCGTCTCGTCGGAAAATGACAGCGGGCCGGAGGCCGGATCGACCGGCTTCGGCTGAGCGCCGATCACCACGACCTTCAGGGCGCCCTCGGGTTGCTTTCGGCAAGCGCCGACGCTCAGAAGTAAGCCGGCAAGGAAAAGCACTGCGGCACAGCGGCGCATGCGTCGCGTTTACCCGCAAGCGACCATTCAGCAACCCTCTGGATAAATGGATTGGACTGTATTACTTGAATAAGTCAGTGCGCCAATCCGAGGAGGGCATGGCCGAGCGCGACGGAATCTGGACCCGCGGTGAAGCGCCGGTTGAAGACCTCCCCGACCCGTTCGCGCCGGAGCCATCGCGCGATTGGGCCGCCGGCACCTACGCCACCGAGCAGCCAAAGCGCCGCCGCTGGCCGATCTACCTTTACTCCATCTCGTTCCTGATCCTTGCGACGTTGGTCTGGCTGGTGATCACCGCGCCCTTGTCGCGCGCGCTCGAGCCGCTGCAGGACCCGGCGCTGCTCCTGATGTCCGACGATGGTCATGCCATCGCGCGGCGCGGCGCCGTCAAAGAGGCGCCGGTCGATGTGGCGAAGCTCAATCCGCTGACTCCCGCGGCCTTCGTCGCAATCGAGGACCGGCGTTTCTATCGTCATTGGGGCATAGATCCGCGCGGCATTGCCCGCGCCATGTTCACGGACATGCGCGGTGGTGGGGTGCGCCAGGGCGGCAGCACGATCACGCAGCAGCTCGCCAAGACGAACTTCCTGTCGGGCGACCGCACGATCAAGCGCAAGGCCCAGGAGGTGATCATCGCCTTCTGGCTCGAGGCGTGGCTGACCAAGCAGCAGATCCTTTCGCGCTACCTGTCGAGCGTCTATTTCGGCGACGGCGTCTATGGCCTGCGCGCTGCCGCGCATCATTATTTCAACCGGGACCCGGAGAATCTCAACCTTGCGCAGTCGGCGATGCTCGCGGGCATGGTTCAGGCGCCATCGAGGCTGGCGCCGACGCACAACCTTGCGGGCGCGCGGGAGCGCAGCGAGCTGGTTCTGAAAGCGATGGCCGACACTGGCGTCATCACCCATTCGCGCGCCGAGGCCACGAGGCCGGCCCGGCCGTCGGTCCATGTCTCGCGCGTCCCGACCGGTTCCTACTTCGCCGATTGGGTCGCACCCTATGCTCAGCAGGCGCAGGACCC
Organism: Sphingomicrobium sp.; assembly: GCA_036275975.1. Taxonomy (GTDB): domain Bacteria; phylum Pseudomonadota; class Alphaproteobacteria; order Sphingomonadales; family Sphingomonadaceae; genus Sphingomicrobium. The sequence continues at coordinate 1,272 of DASUCP010000207.1, read as the reverse complement.
GGACTTTGGCGAGGTAAAGGTCGGAACGACTCTCGACTGGACCTTGCAGCGGATCGCGGAACGGGCCGTGAGCCGCACGCCGGCGGGCGCTCAGGCGGCCCTCGTCGCGATGCGTCCCGACGGGCGCGTCGTCGCCATGGTCGGCGGTAAGAGCTATTCGGATTCACCGTTCAACCGAGTGACGCAGGCGCGCCGCCAACCGGGCTCGGCGTTCAAGTTGTTCGTTTATCTCGCCGCTTTCCGTTCGGGCTGGACCCCCGACAGCCTGATCGAGGACAAGCCAATCACCATCGATGGCTGGAGTCCCGTCAATCACGACCGCATTTACCGTGGCGAGATCACGCTCCGCGAAGCGTTCGCGCGCTCGAGCAACGCCGCGACAGTTCGTCTGGCCCAGGAAGTCGGCCGCGACAACGTCATCCGCGCCGCGCGCGACCTCGGCATCACCACGCCGCTTCCGAACGGGCCGAGCCTGTCGCTCGGAACTGCCGGGGTGAGCCTGCTCGAGCTGACCTCGGCCTATGCGGCGGTCGCGAGCGGTCGCTATCCTGTCGTCGCACGCGGCCTTCCGCAGGCGCAGCCGCCGGAAGGGCTTTCCGCGTTCTTCCGCCGCGACGGCACGCTCGATCGCCGCCGAGATTGGGCGCCAATGCTCGACCTTCTCTATGCCGCCGCCAATGACGGCACCGGCCGTCGCGCTGCGCTCGCGATCCCCACGTTCGGCAAGACCGGGACGACGCAGGAAAACCGCGATGCTTTGTTCGTCGGCTTTGCGGGCGACTTGGTGGTCGGCGTCTGGGTTGGCCGCGATGACAACAAGTCGCTCGGGCGGGTCAGCGGTGGAACGGTGCCGGCGCAGATCTGGCGGAGCTTCATGAGCTCGGCCGTAGCTGTTGACCGCGTGCGCGGCCCCGATCTCCCGGTCAGCTACTCTCCGCCGCGCCCGAAGCGGCTACAGAGTCCGCTTCCGCCCGAATGGAGCAATTCGACCAAGTCGCTTCGCGAGGTCGCTGAGCGCCTCCAGAAGCTCTTCGACAAATAGCGAATATGGTTAGCCGAACTTCACGTTTGGCGCGGCGTTTTTAAGCCTTCTTCAACCACTTGAACCCAGAATCGATCTCAACCTGCGCGGCGTAAGTGCGCGGGCTTTTCTCGGTTTTGAGAGTCGTGTGGGAGACTTGAAATGACGAAGTTCGTCAAACTTCTGAAGAACAACAAGGGTGCAACCGCCATCGAGTACGGCCTGATCGCCGCTCTCATTGCCGTTGCGGC
>DASUCP010000206.1:0-10640 GCA_036275975.1 Sphingomicrobium sp. | reverse complement strand
CCGACGATACCGACAATCCCGCACATGCTTCTAGCGCCACTCCTTTGACCGCCGCTTTGCTGGCGCTATGCATCCTGCCCAAGCGAAGGAGGGGGCGATGTCGCGCACATTCCTGTTTGCCGCAAGCATTGCATTGCTGTTCGTCGGAGGTTGCAACCGGACACCACAGGAGGCCATCGGCACCCCGCCCGCTTCCTATTTTGACAATAGCGGGCGCGCCGACGCCTGGAGCGGCGGCGCCCGGATGATCCCGATCACCACGCCCAAGGGCAATTTTCACGTCTGGGTCAAGCGGGTCGGCAACAATCCCCATCTGAAGCTGCTGCTGCTCCACGGCGGTCCCGGTGCGACCCACGAATATTTCGAAGCCTTCGACAGCTTCCTGCCCAAGGAAGGCATCGAATATTATTATTACGACCAGCTCGGCTCCGGTTTCAGCGATCAGCCGAACGATGACGACCTCTGGACGATCCCCCGCTTCGTCTCTGAAGTCGATCAGGTCCGGCGGGCCATCGGCGGCAACAAAGACAATTTCTGCCTGCTTGGGCACAGCTGGGGCGGCATCCTTGCCATGGAATATGCCCTTGCGCACCAGGACCAGCTCAAATGCCTGATCATCTCGAACATGATGGCGTCGGTCCCGGCCTACAACGACTATGCCCACAAGGTCCTCGAGCCGCACATGAACCAGGCCGCGCTGAAGCAGATCCTCGACATGGAAAAGACCGGCAAGACGGAACAGCCCGGCTACATGGCTTTGCTCATGCCCAACTGGTACTCGCAGCACATCCTGCGACGTCCCGCCGACCAGTGGCCGGATCCGGCGAACCGCGGCTTCGGTCACCTCAACCGCCATATCTACGTGCTGATGCAAGGCCCGAGCGAAATGGGCGCAAGCGGCCGGCTAGCGGACTGGGACCGGTTCGCCGACCTCAAGAAGATCACCGTCCCGACGCTGGTTATCTCGGGGAAATACGACACGATGGACCCGGCCTATATGGCCAAAATGGCCAAACGTCTTCCGCACGGTGAGCTCGCGGCCACCAACGGCGGGCACATGGACATGTACGACGACCAGCCAACCTATTTCGCGAAGCTGATCGCCTTCCTGCGCAAGTTCAAATAGTTATTCCGCAGCCTTGCGAGTCATCCGCTCGCGAAAGCGCTTTGCCCAGCCGGCGATGCCCTTCTGCTCGCTGCGCTCGACCGCAAGGCTGTCGGGCTCGACGTCCTCTGTGATCACCGACCCCGCGCCGACCACCGCGCCGTCGCCGATGGTCACGGGAGCCACCAGCGCCGTGTTGGAGCCGATGAACGCGCCCGCCCCGATCACGGTGCGATATTTCCCGAAGCCGTCGTAATTGCAGGTGATCGTGCCGGCGCCTATGTTCGCCTGCGCGCCTACCGTCGCATCGCCGACGTAGGACAGGTGATTGACCTTCGCGCCTTCGCCGATCTCCGCCTTCTTCAGCTCGACGAAATTCCCGACCTTCGTTCGGTCCCCGAGTTTGGTGCCTGGGCGAATGCGCGCGAACGGGCCGATGTTCGCTTTGGTCCCGATGACCGCGCCGTCGATGTGGCTAAACGCCTTGATCGTGGCGCCGTCGGCGACCTGAACACCCGGGCCAAAGACGACGTGCGGTTCGACCGTGACGTCGCGGCCGAGCTTCGTGTCGTAGGCGAACCATACGCTTTCAGGGTCGATCAGCGTCGCACCCTCGTGAAGCACCTGCTCGCGGCGGCGCCGCTGCCATTCGAGCTCAAGGTGGGCGAGCTCCGCCCGGCTGTTCACGCCGGCCGTCTCATAAGGGTCGCCCTCGATCACGACAGCCTCGCGGCCTTCCGCCGCGGCGATATTCACGACGTCGGGCAAATAATATTCGCCCGCGGCATTGTCGTTGCCGACCTGGGCAAGCCACCGGAAAAGATCGCGCGAGCGGACAGCCATCATTCCTGAGTTGCACAGACGAACCGCGCGCTCCTCTTCAGTTGCGTCCTTATACTCGACCATCTTGGCGATGCGGTCCCCCTCACCGAGGATGATACGGCCATATTTCAGCGGGTCGGGCGGACACGAAGCGAGAACGACCACGCCAGGACCGCCATCGCCGTCGAGGCGATCGAGCATTCGGCGCAGGGTGTCAGCCTCCACGAACGGCGTGTCGCCGTAGAGGATCAAGACCGGCCCGTCGTAGCCGGCAAGCGCGCTCTCGGCCTGCTGAACGGCGTGTCCGGTGCCCTTCTGCTCCGCCTGTAAGGCAATTGCGACGTCGCGGCCGGCAATGGCCGCCTCGACTTGTTCCCTGCCTTTCCCGACCACCACCACGCGCTTCTCCGCACCGAGGGCGTCGACCCGGTCCAGCAGGTGCAGCAACAAAGGCCGGCTGGCGATCGGGTGGAGGACCTTGTGGGTGTCGGAGCGCATGCGCGTCCCCTGCCCGGCGGCAAGGATCACGACGGCGAAACGGCGCTGGTCACTCATGGCCTAAGCAATGGCATGGCGACCGCAGCTGCGCCATATGAAAAGGGCGGCCCCGGAGGGACCGCCCTGAAGCCTCGGCGTTAGCGAGAGCTCTAGAAAACCCCGCTCGCGTAATATTCGTTGCCGACGAAGCCCATCTTCTGGACGTGGGCCTTCTTGGTAATCGCCAGCACCTCGTCGACCAGCTCGTAGCGGGCTGTCGCGTCCGGCTGCAGGTGAAGCTCCGGGACCGGGTTCATCTGCTGCGTCACTTCGAGATACTGCCGGAGCTGCTCGGTACTAATCGGGCTGCCGTTCCAGGTGATCGCGCCCTGGGCGGTGACTCCGACCGTGTTCTTGAGCGGCTCGATCGGCGGCGGATTCGGATTGCTCTGCACCGGCAGGTCCAGCTTCACGGCGTGCGTCTGGATCGGGATCGTGATGATGAACATGATCAGGAGCACCAGCATGACGTCGATCAGCGGCGTCACGTTGATATCCAGCATCGGTTCGCCGGAAGAGTTGTCACTCGTGGTTTGCATCGACATGGCGCTGAACTCCTACCGTGCCGCGTTCAGGGCGCCGTTGGGCGGCGGCTCGGAAATGAAGCCGACGCGCTGGAACCCTGCTTGCTGCATGGTGATGATGGCCGCTCCGATGCACTTGTATTGGGTGTTGATGTCACCGCGAATGTGCGCCTCCGGCATGTTGTCTTCGTTGATGTTCTGGACGCCGCCGACCTTCTTGATCTGCGCTTCCAGCTTGTCGACGGCCATCTGTAGCAACTGCTGCTGGTTTACCTTCTTCAGGAGCCAGTAAACCTCGCAGGTTCCCCCCGGACCGTTGCGAACGCTCAGTGAAACGTTGTCCGGCTTGGTCGTCGTCGGTTCGTAGCGCACCTTGGGAAGGGTCACTGGAACCTGCTGGACCACGACCGGAACCGTAATCAGGAAGATGATCAGAAGCACCAGCATCACGTCGGTCAAAGGAACGACGTTGATGTCCGACATGGCTTCTTCTTCGCCTTCGGCTGGGCCTACACTTACTGCCATCGGCTAAATCTTTCTTTGGTTCGAACGGAGGGCAGGCGCCACGTCGTGCGCCGTGCCCTCCGATAAATCACTTCGCCGTGGTCGGGGTGCGGTCGCTGCGCAGCGGCTCGCTGCCAGCGGTTGCCGGACGACCTGCCGGAGCCGCCGTGCGCGCCGCGGAACCGCCGAGATTCGGCTTCACTGCGCCACCCGACATCAGGTAGCCGTGAAGGTCGTTCGTGAAGGCCGCGAGGTCTTCCATGATCGACTTGTTACGGCGGATCAGCCAGTTGTAGGCGAGCACCGCCGGCACCGCGACGACGAGGCCGAGAGCGGTCATGATCAGCGCCTCGCCGACCGGACCCGCGACGGTGTCGATCGACGCCTGGCCGGCCTGGCCGATCTTGATCAGCGCGCGGTAGATGCCGACGACGGTGCCGAACAGACCGATGAACGGAGCGGTCGAGCCGACGGTCGCGAGGAAGGCCAGGCCTTCGCCGAGACGCGCCGCGATCGAACCCTGGCTGCGCGCGAGGCTATTCGCCATCCAGTCGTGCTGATCGATCGGGTCGGTCAGCTTGCCGTGCTGGTCCTGCGCCAGAAGGGCATCGTCGACGATTGAGCGGTAAGCGCTCTTCGCATCGAGCTTGGTCGCTGCTTCACGAAGGTTCGGTGAATTCCAGAAGCTCGACCGGACCTTGCGGCCCTGGCTGATGATCTTCTGCTGCTGCATCAGCTTGGTGAAGAGGATGTAGAAGGAGAAAATCGACATCACGACCAGGATAGTGAAGACCGAGATCGCGATGATTCCGCCCTGCTGGAGAGCGGGTACCAAGCCATAGGGATTTGACGTCGCTGCGGCGGGTGCTGCTTGCATAACTATGCTTTCCTTTTGAAAACCTGTCCAAAAACCTAAAGTTTAACCTTCGAGCTGCCAGCGAATTGGCGGCGTCGTATATGTGTCAGTCGTCGGGTTGCCATTGCTGTCGCGAGCCGGCGTGAATTTCGCCCGGCGGCGCAGAATGTTGCAGGTCGCCGAATCAAGGGCGCCGTTGCCCGTCGACTTGATCAAATTGCATCCGACCACGCGGCCGTCAGGGCCGATCGTCAACGTCGCCTGCGCCGTGCCTTCAGCACCCGCAGCCTGAGCCGAGGCCGGATAGTCATCGGCACTGAACAGCGTCCGGACATCACCCTTCGCGCTCTGCGCCGACACGGTTTTGTGCGGCGGAGGCGGCGGAGGCGGTGGGGCGGGCGCAACCGGTGGTATGACGGGCGGCGGCGTCGGCGCGATCTGCACCGCGATGGGCGGCGGCGGAGCCTGCATCTGGACCAGCGGCGGCGGAATCGTCGGCGGCGGCGGAACCTTGGGCAGATCCTTCGGCGGTGGCGGCGGCTTCTCCGGCGGAGGCGGCGGGCTCTCGACGTCGATGACTTTAAGGTTCTCGGCCGTCTTCTTGATTACGTTGTAAGCGAGACCGGTCACGATCGCATAGCCCAGCGCGAACTGGATGACGACGACGAAGACGATCGCCAGTGTCCGGTTGCCACTGATCTCTTTGCGTTGGGCGTAGGACATTAACCCGCAATTCTCCTCGATGCGCCGCGGCGAACCACGGCCAGACCGGGCGTGTCGGACGCGCGCCCTGAGTCTAAATGGAACTGCCGATGTATCAACATATCATCAGCAATAAGCGCGCTTCCTTATCGCCGCGTCAAAGGCCGTGCAATGGATTTTGTTCCACAGGCAGAAGGCGTGAAAACCCTGATGTGCTCACCTCTTCGTCAGGCCGCCGGCCAAAGTCCTGAAAATGACGCGATTTCAACGCCGACGCCCTGCGCGTCCGGGTAGATGTCCGGCTTTGAGGTTCTGACGCGCAATGCCTTCACTCCCCGGAACGCGGCCAGCCTGTCGAACACGGCGTGGGCGAGCGTCTCCTGAAGATTGAATCGGCGCGAGCCCGAGATCTCCTGCACCTCGGCGCGAAGGAAGTCATAGTCCCACGCACGCTCCGGATCGTCACCCGGCGGAACGGTGACGTCGTCGAGCCAGATCTCGACGCTGACGAGCAGGCGCTGTGGCGATCCCACCTCGAAGTCGTGAAACCCGATGTCGGTGTGAACTTCGAGCGATTCCAGAACGATGCGCGCCGAGCGGACGCGGAGGGATTCGGGGACTAAACCCTGCAGCGCGGAATCGCTCATTCGACCTCCAGGAACTGCACGTCTCTCTCAAGGCCAAGGAAGCGCTGGCCGGAATCGATGACGAGGGTCTGGCCGGTGACGCAGCGCGCCTCTGCGAGATATCGGATCGCGCCGATCACGTCCTCGGGCCCGACGCCGAGCTTAAGCGGATTGTCTGCGTGCATCGCTTCGAAATTTTCCTCGCTTTGACCGGTCGAGCGCAACATCAGGCCGGGCGCGATGCCATTCACCCGAATGCCGCGCGGCGCAAGCGCTCGAGCGGCGAGATCGGTGAGCCCCGCCAGCGCCTCCTTCGAAACGGTGTAGCTCAAATAGTCGGGGTTCGGCGCGGCGAGCTTTGAATCGAGGAGATTCACGATCAATGCCTCGCCTCCTTGATGTTCGTTGGCGAAGCGTTCGATCAGCAGCGCAGGCGCTCGGACGTTCACCGCCATGTGGGCGTCGAACTCCTCCGCGCTGAACTCGCCGAAGGCGTCCCACGCGAACCGCGCGGCATTGTTCACCAGAAGCCGGACCGGCGGCAGGCTTGCGGCACCGGCGAAGATCGCCTCGGCGGACGCAGCATCGGACAGATCGGCCACCGCTTTCACGGCGCCCTCGGGCACCTCGTCGTCAGCGTGATGGACGTGAGCGACGACGTTCCAGCCGTCCGCCAGCAAGGCTTGCGCAATTTCGAAGCCGACGCGCTTGCCGGCTCCCGTGACAATTGCGGTCCTGTCGTTGCTCATGGCGCGCGTTCCTGCCTTGAGCCGGGCCGCGAAGCAATCCAATGGACGTTTGAATGCCCGAGAGCCGTCCTCCCATCGAACTGCAGGGAATCAGTCTCGCCGAACTGCAGAAACTGATCGACGAGCGGCGGCTACCGCCTGTGCAAAAGTGGAATCCCGAACGCCGCGGCCATTCAGGCATGCGGATTGCCCGTGACGGCACGTGGTATCATGAAGGTCGTCCCATCTCGCGCCCGCCGATGGTGCGACTGTTCTCCACCATCCTTCGCCGTGAACCGGATGGCCTCCACGCGCTGGTCACGCCGGTCGAGAAGCTCGAGATCGATGTCGAGAGCACGGCGTTTCGCGCAGTAGAGATGCAGAGCGAAGGCGAAGGCGAAGGCCGCCGCATCGCCTTCCGACTCGACAGCGGCGACGCGGTCATTCTCGGACCGGATCACCCGCTGAAGATTGTTGAGGCCGCGCACGGGCCTTCCCCTCGGATCCTGGTGCGGCATGGTCTCGAGGCGGAATTGACGCGACCCGTCTATTATGAGCTTGCCGAGTTGGCGATTGCCGAAGGCCGCGAGCCGCCTGGCCTGTGGAGCAACGGCGCCTTCTTCCCCTTGGATCATGGCCAATGAGCCTGGCGGAGCGCATTCGGATGCGACTGTCAGAGACCAAAGGCCTGGCAGCGCTCGAAGGAGACTTGCCCGAGCTCAGGGCCGAAGCAAACTTGCCCGCGGCGGTGCTGATCGCAATCACGGAGCGATCCGACCCAGGCGTGATCCTGACCGTCCGGCGTGAGCATCTCCGCACCCATGCCGGCCAGATCGCCTTTCCGGGCGGCAAACTCGACGAGGGAGAAGAGCCGATCGGCGCGGCGCTTCGGGAAGCACACGAGGAAATCCTGCTCGATGCCTCGGCCGCTGAGGTGGTTGGCGCTCTCGACCCCTATCGCACAGTCACTGGATTTATCGTTACTCCGGTAATGTGCGTTGTTCCGCCGGACCTGCCGCTGAAGCCTCACGAGCACGAGGTGGCCGATCTGTTCGAGGCGCCGCTCGCCTATCTGCTCGACCCGGCCAACCAGCAGCGCCGAAGCGCTCTGTTCCAGGGCGGGGAGCGCCATTATTACGAGATCGACTGGAACGGACGCAGGATCTGGGGGGCAACCGCTGCGATGATCGTCAATTTGTCGCGCAGGCTGCAATGGAGCTGAAGCTCGACGCTGCCAGATGGCGCAAGCGGCGCGGAATGGCTCGGCTGCTCAAGGCGCTCGCAGCGACCGAGGGACAGACGCGCTATGTCGGCGGCGCGGTTCGAGACGATCTCCTCGATCTTCCGGTCAACGACGTCGACCTCGCGACGCGCCTTCAACCGGACGACGTCGTAAGCAGGCTGGAAGCCGCGCGGATCAAGGCCGTGCCGACCGGGATCGACCACGGGACCGTCACCGCTGTCAGCGACGGTCATCCGTTCGAAATTACCACATTGCGGCGCGACGTCTCGACAGACGGGCGCCGTGCGACGGTCGCCTTCACCGACGATTGGAAGGAGGACGCCGCCCGGCGCGACTTCACGATAAACGCGCTGTCCGCCGATCCGATAACCGGCCAGATCTTCGATTATTTCGGCGGGCTCGAGGACCTCGCGAACCGGCACATTCGGTTCATCGGCGATCCGCTGATGCGGATTGCGGAAGACCATTTGCGGATCCTTCGCTTCTTCCGATTCCACGCGAGGTTCGGACAAGGCGAGCCGGACGCGGCCGCGCTCGATGCCTGCACGGCGCGCGCCAACGACCTCATGGCGCTGTCGCGCGAGCGGATCGCGGACGAGCTCTTGAAGCTCCTCTCTGTCGACGATCCATCGCCCACCGTGGGCATCATGCTCCAGCGAGGGATTCTGCGGCCGGTGCTTCCCGAAATCGACCCAGAGCGGTTGTGCGAACTCGAAGCCCTGATCGCCTGCGAGAAAGAGGCAGGCGTCACGCCCGATCCGTTGCGCAGACTGGCGGCGTTATTGCCACGCGCTCCGGAAGTCGCCGAAGACATCGCCGGCCGCCTCAGGCTGTCGAACAAGGCGCGCAAACGGTTGGCGTGCGCGGCGGTCGGTGATCTTTCCTCATCGCCTCAGGCGCTAGCCTATCGCTTCGGTCCGGATTGCGCGATCGATCGGCTGTTGCTCGCGGCCAAATCCGCCGAAGCCGCGGCTATCAGCGACTGGAAACCGCCGCGCTTGCCGATCGGCGGCGGAGCGCTGATCGCACAGGGACTTATCGAAGGGCCAATCGTCGCTCGCACGCTGAAGGCGATAGAAAACCGCTGGGTGGAGGCCGGCTTTCCAACAGGCGATGTGTTTCAGCAAATAGTTTCCGAAGAGCTTGCAGCCGCAAAGGGCTAAACAGCAGCCCGATCAGCTGCCCAGTGCGGCGGTGGGAGCGACATCGCCCACTGCAATTTCCATTCGGGCATCAGACAGAACGACATGCCGCGGCACGAGGCTTTGGTAGCGCGCGAACAGCTCCGCAAAATGTTCGTCCATTGTCCGCACGTGACTGGCGCGAACAGCGGCGGCGCGCTGGAGCTCGGGTCCACGGTCCAGGAAACGTTTGATCGCACGCTCGAGTGAAATCTGGCTGCCTGCCCGGAACGCCGTCCCGGCGCCGCTCACCAGCTGGTCGACCGTCGCCCCTCGATCCGGAACGATCAGCGGCACGCCGCTCGCGCGCGCTTCCGCCGCGACGAGGCAGAAGGTCTCTGCCTCACAACCGTGAACCAAAGCGTCGGCGCAAGCCATCAATCGGGCAAGCTCCGCCCGGTCCGAGATCCTCGGCAGAACAGCGACGTGGCGTGTTCGATTGGCGAGCAGTTCCAGCCCAATCCGCTTTGATCCGTCGCCGACGAGAAGCATTCCGACAGGCCTCTTACGGCCAACTTCACCAACCGCGCGCATGACCATGTTCCAGCGCTTCTCGGCGGAGAAACGACCAACGCCGAGGAGCAACGTCGCGCTCGGCTCGAGCCCGAGGCCACGGAGCGCTTGCTCACGAAGCGAGTGGCAACGAAGCGAAGGCGAGAACACCCCTGCTTCAACGCCCATGCCGACCGTTTCCGCATTTACAACGCCACCTGCGCGAAGCCGCCCTGCAAGATGATCGTTCGCGCAAACGACCGTGTCGAACAATTGCCCCAGCCCCCGTAAGTGCCGCCAGAACCAGCTGAACATACGATCGATCCGATCGATGGAAACAACCCCGCCCAACCAGCGATAGGCATAAGCCGCGAGAGGGTCCGCGTGCATCACGAGTGAGCGGCTCGCGGCGCCTTGCCAGCGACCGACCATCGTCGCGCTCGACCACGGCGAGGATGCTTCGACATGGTCGGGCTGCCATGCATCCAGCGCCGCATGAAGCGTGCGCTCGTCGTCGAAATAACGATAGCGCCGGTCGACGGGCAATTTCGGCGCCGGGATAGTCACGAGAAAAGCGCCCGGCCCGCGCTTCACGACCTCGTGGTGCTCACCCGGAGCGAGCACGATAACCTCGTGCCCGAAGCGGGCCGCCGCCTTGAGCTTGGCTTCGACATAGGTGCGCACGCCGCCGCCGGTGGGTGCGTAAAAGGCGCAGACATCGACGATACGCATTGCCCGGATGGAGACGGTCCGGCGCGGTGAACTTCAAGTGAAGCTTTGTTAATGGACTGGCGGAGGGCATTCCCTCGGGCCAAAAGTGCCCCGGTGCTCACCGCCGAACGCCTCCTCCTCGCGTCGATCCACGACGTTTCGCCGCGCTTCGAGGACGAAGTCGATCGACTGGTGGATTTGCTCGACCCGCACGTCGGCAAGCGCATCGCGATGCTCGTCGTGCCCAATCACTGGGGGAATGCGCCCATAGTGCCTGGATCTGCCTTCGCGTCGCGACTGCGCGCCTGGGCCGAAGGCGGCTTCGAGATTTTCCTCCACGGCTATTTCCACCGTGACGATACGAAGCACCGGAGCGCCGTCGCGCGCGCCCGCGCCAGGCACATGACTGCGGGCGAAGGCGAATTCCTGGGCCTTTCGCGACAGGCAGCGTCTGCGCGCATCGCGGAAGGCCGCGCCCTCATCGAAGACGTGATCGGCCGGCCTGTCGATGGCTTCGTCGCCCCGGCGTGGCTCTATGGTCGGGGCGCCCTGGAGGCGCTCGCCCATAGCGGAGTTCCCATCGCCGAAGATCATCTTCGCGTCTGGTCA
>DASUCP010000205.1:0-8833 GCA_036275975.1 Sphingomicrobium sp. | reverse complement strand
ATCAATATCATCGACATCGGCATACCTCCCCGCGCAAGCATCAGCTGTTGAACGCCAGCAGAAGGTGCGAAGGCCTTTATCATACTAATCCAAGTTAGGCGATCACCGCTGCCGCGCAGGCGCGACCAATGCCCGAATGATCCCGCGGACTGCCTTAACCTCGCGGGAAGACCAGCCCGTCTTGGTCAAGATCGTGCGGAGCGTATTCTTCGTCGCTTGAGTCCGCGAAGGCGGGTGAAAATAGCCTTTCCCGTGCAGTTCTTCATTGAGCTGACCGATGAGGCCTTCCAGCTCGGCGTGCGGGGCGGCGGGCTCGAGTTCTTTTTCAGTCGGCATCGCGAGGTTGGACCGTTTCGACCATTCATACGCCAGCAGGATGACGGCCTGTGCGAGGTTGAGGGAGCCGAAGTCCGGATTGATCGGCACCGTGACGATAGCGTTGGCGAGAGCGACTTCCTCCGTCTCGAGCCCGGAGCGCTCCGCTCCGAAGAGGATGGCTGAGCGCTCAGGCGACGAGGCGATCTGGTCGGCCATCTCTTCCGGACGAACGACCGGCATGACGAGGTCGCGCCGGCGTACCGTCGACGCAAAAACCTGGCTGCAGTCCGCGATCGCCTGCTCCGCGGTGTCGAACACCTGAGCCCGCTCGAGCACGACATCCGCGCCGCTCGCGGACGGTCCCGCGTCGGGATTGGGCCAGCCATCCCGAGGAGCGACGAGGCGCATCTCCGTCAAGCCGAAGTTGAGCATCGCCCGCGCGGCCTTGCCGATGTTCTGCCCGAGTTGCGGGCGCACGAGGACGATGACGGGAGCCGTCACAGCAGCTTGTCGTGACCCGGGGGCACTGCTTCCTTTTCTACCCGCTCGGCGATTTCGGCGAAGTCGCCGGGGTCAGTGAAGTCCTTGTAGATGCTGGCGAAGCGGATGTAGGCGACGTGGTCGAGCGCCTTGAGGCCGTCCATGACGGCTTCACCGATTTCGGCGGTTTTCACCTCGTCGCCCTGCGTTTCAAGGCGGCGCTGGATACCGCTGACGAGCCGGTCGATCTTCTCGGTCGGGATGTCGCGCTTGCGCGTCGCGTGGCCGATCGCGCGAACCAGCTTTTCGCGGTCGAACGGCTCCCGGTCGCCATTCTTCTTCACGACCGTGAGGTCGCGCAGCTGCACTCGCTCGAAGGTCGTGAAGCGTGCGCCGCACGCTTCGCACTGCCGACGGCGGCGAATGGCGGCGCCATCCTCGCTCGGCCGGCTGTCCTTAACCTGGCTGTCTTCGTGAGCGCAGAAGGGGCAGCGCATTAGTGGGCGCCTGCGCGAACGACCATAAAAACGCTACCCTTGATAGATCGGAAAGCGCGCGCAGAGGTCGCGCACGCGCTCGTTCACCTGGGCCTCAACCGCGCCGTTATTCTCGAGGCCGTTCTTCGCGAGGCCGTCGAGAACGTCCGCAACCATGTCGGCGATATCGCGGAACTCGGTTTCGCCGAAGCCACGCGTGGTTCCCGCCGGAGAGCCGACGCGGATCCCGCTGGTCTTCACCGGCGGAAGCGGATCGAACGGAACCCCGTTCTTGTTGCAGGTGATGCCTGCGCGCTCGAGGCTTTCGTCGGCGTCCTTGCCGGTGAGGCCGAGTGGGCGCAGGTCGACGAGGGCAAGGTGCGTGTCGGTGCCGCCTGCCACCAGATCTGCTCCGCGCTCCTTGAGCCGATTGGCGAGCGTCCTGGCGTTCGCGATCACCGCTTTGGCGTAGGCTTTGAACTCGGGCTGCAGCGCTTCGCCGAATGCCACCGCCTTGGCTGCGATGACATGCATCAGCGGCCCGCCCTGGAGGCCCGGGAAGACGGCCGAGTTGATCTTTTTGGCGATCTCCTCGTCGTCGGTCAGCACCATCCCGCCGCGCGGCCCGCGCAAGGTCTTGTGGGTCGTGGTCGTGACCACGTGAGCATGGCCGAACGGCGTCGGATGCTCTCCGGCGGCCACAAGGCCCGCGAAATGGGCCATGTCGACGAGGAACAGCGCGCCCACCTCGTCGCAGATCTGGCGGAAGCGCGCGAAGTCGAAGTGACGGGGATAGGCCGAACCGCCGGCGATGATCAGCTTCGGCCGATGCTCCTTCGCAAGGCGCTCCAGCTCGTCGAAATCGACCAGATGATCGTCCTGCCGAACGCCATACTGGACGGCGTTGAACCATTTGCCCGACTGTGCCGGGGGGGCACCGTGGGTCAGGTGACCGCCGGCGGCGAGGCTCAGGCCCATGATCGTGTCGCCGGGCTTCAGGAGCGCCAGCATCACGGCACCGTTCGCCTGCGCGCCGGAGTGCGGCTGCACGTTGGCGAAGCCGCAATTGAACAGCTTCTTGGCGCGTTCGATCGCGAGCGTTTCGACGGCGTCGGACGGGGCGCAGCCCTGGTAGTAACGGCGGCCTGGATAGCCTTCGGCATATTTGTTGGTGAGGACCGATCCCTGCGCCTCGAGCACCGCTTTGCTGACGATATTCTCCGACGCGATCAGCTCGATCTGGGTCTGCTCACGGCGAAGCTCGTCGTGGATTGCATCTTCAACAGCCGGATCGATCTCCGAAAGGCCGCTGGTGAAGAAGCCGGGCGGGACACGATAATTTTGGCGTTGATCGAGATCGGCGGCGGTGGCCATCAGTCGCTGTCCTGCAATTCCTGTGAGAGCTGGTCGACGCGGCGCTGGTGGCGCCCGCCGGCGAAATCCGTGTCGAGAAAGGCGAGTACGCAAGCCTTCGCCATGTCGTGGCCGATGAGGCGCCCGCCGAGCGCGAGCACGTTCGCATCATTGTGCTCGCGGGCGAGTTGCGCCGACAGCGGGTCATCAACTCGCGCACAGCGGCAGCGCGGCTCGCGATTTACGGCGATCGAGATGCCGATGCCCGAGCCGCAGACGGCGATTCCTCGCTCGGCTTCGCCTGAGGCGACGGCATGGGCGACGCGGCGTCCATATTCGGGATAATCGACGCTTTCGGGGCCGTTGGTGCCGAGATCTTTCACCTCGTGGCCCTGCTCGCCAAGCCAGCGGACGAGCTCGTCCTTGAGCAGGTAACCGGCGTGGTCGGCGGCAAGAGCGATGCGCATGCCGACTGACTAGGGCAGCCGCGCGGGATTCGCCAGCCTAGGCGGCCGCGCGAAGCTCCTCGCGACTGAGAATCTCGACGAGCGCGTTGGTGAGCTCGTCCATCATCTCCGCGGTATGGCTCGGGCCGGGCGTGAAGCGGAGCCGCTCGGTGCCGCGCGGGACGGTCGGGAAATTGATCGGCTGAACGTAAAGGCCGTACTCGGCGAGCAGGATGTCGCTGACCCGCTTGGCCTTGACGGGGCAGCCGACGAGCAGCGGAACGATGTGCGTCACGCTGGGCATCAGCGGCAGGCCGGCGGCAGCGAACTTGGCCTTGAGCATTGCCGCGGCTTCTTGCTGCGCGCGGCGCTCGTCCAGAGATTGTTTCAGGTGACGGACGCTCGCCAGCGCTCCGGCGACGAGGACGGGGGACAGCGACGTCGTGAAGATGAAGCCCGGCGCGTAGCTGCGGATGCAGTCAATGATCGTTCTGTCCGCCGCGATATAGCCGCCCATGACGCCGAAGGCCTTGCCGAGCGTGCCCTCGATGATGGTGAGGCGCTGGGCGAGGCCATCGCGCTCGGAGACTCCGCCACCGCGCTCGCCGTACATTCCGACGGCGTGGACTTCGTCGAGGTAGGTCAGCGCGCTGTACTTGTCGGCGAGGTCGCAGATCGCGCCGATCGGCGCAATGTCGCCATCCATCGAATAGACGCTCTCGAACGCGATCAGCTTCGGTGTGCCCGCATCCTCCGCGGCGAGCAGCTCTTCGAGATGCTCGACGTCGTTGTGGCGGAACACGCGCTTCTCGCAGCCCGAGCTCTTGATCCCCGCGATCATCGAGGCGTGGTTGAGCTCGTCCGAGAAGATGATGCACCCGGGCAGCAGCTTGCCGAGCGTCGACAGCGCAGCCTCGTTCGACACGTAGCCCGAAGTAAAGAGCAGCGCGCCTTCCTTGCCGTGAAGATCGGCAAGCTCGGCTTCGAGCTCGGTATGATAATGGGTGTTGCCGCTGATGTTTCGCGTACCCCCCGAGCCTGCCCCAACTTCTCTAAGCGCTTTCTCCATCGCCTCGACCACGACCGGATGCTGGCCCATTGAGAGGTAATCGTTCGAGCACCAGACGGTGATCGGCTTGGGGCCGTTGCCGCCGAAGCAGTGCGCGTTGGGAAACTGGCCCTTGGTGCGCAGGATATCGATGAACACGCGGTAGCGGCCCTCCTCATGAAGGCGCTCGATCGCGGATTTGAAAATACGGTCGTAATCCAAGGCTTCGCTCTCTCGGCGGCCCTTTACCTTCCGCATCCAGTCAATTCCATTGCGAACGACTCGCAACAGGTCAGAGGACGAGAATTTGACCTAAGCCAAATCGCGCAAGGGATGCTTCGAGCGGCCGATGCGTTCCCGCTCTGGTGAAGACGGCAATGCCTTTGGGCGGCGATGTCGGCCAGGGCTGCTCCCGGGTGAGATAGGCGATGCGCCGCGCGATGCCGGGGCCGCCGTCGACGTAGGTGACTTTCGGGAACGCCTTGCGGAGCTCCTCACCGAGCAGCGGAAAGTGCGTGCAGGCGAGGACGACCGTGTCGATGCGATTGCCTTGGGGAGCATCGAACATCGGCTGGGTAGCGGCCCTCACGGCGTCTACGCTGACCTCGTCGCCTGCGA
Organism: Sphingomicrobium sp.; assembly: GCA_036275975.1. GTDB lineage: Bacteria > Pseudomonadota > Alphaproteobacteria > Sphingomonadales > Sphingomonadaceae > Sphingomicrobium. Next base: position 4,094 of record DASUCP010000205.1, on the reverse strand, counting down.
GCTTAGCCTCGGCTAGCTCAACCAGCTCAGGCGATCCGTGTCGGATCAGCGTGCAGTCCGCCGCGAACTTCGCCGCGAGGTCGTCCACATATGGCTGCCGCACCGTCGCCTCGGTGCCGAGAACGCCGATCACGCGGCTCTTCGAGATTTCCGCCGCGGGCTTGATCGCCGGGACCGTGCCGACGACCGGCAGGTCTAAGGCCGAGCGCACGTGATCGAGCGCAATGGTGGAGGCTGTATTGCAGGCGATCACCGTGAGGCGAGGGCGGAATCGCTCGACGAGCCGACCAAGTAATGCGGGCACGCGGCTCGCGATCTCGGCTTCCGTGCGCTTGCCGTATGGAAAGCCGGCGCTGTCGGCCGCGTAGACGATTGGCGCGTTGGGCAGCAGCTCGCGCGTGGGGCCGAGCACCGACAGTCCGCCCACGCCGGAATCAAAGAAGAGTATAGGCGCGTTTGCGTCCACGTCCGTTCTGTGGCGGGGAGAGAGCCGCACCGCAAGTTGCGCCGCCGTTCCGGTTTGCTACCAACCGCCCGCAATGACCCGTGAGATGCTCTTCGCCCTGGCACTCGGCTATCTGCTCGGGTCGATTCCGTTCGGTCTCCTCGTGACCCGTCTCGGCGGGAAGGGCGACGTGCGCGAGATCGGATCGGGCAACATCGGCGCGACCAACGTGCTGAGGACCGGAAGCAAGACGCTCGCTGCGCTGACGCTCATCCTAGACTGCATCAAGGCGACGGCGGCGATTGTCCTAGCTCGATTGTTGTTCGGGCCGGAAACGCAGTCGTTCGCTGCTGCTGGCGCGTTCGTGGGTCATCTCTATCCGGTCTGGCTAAAGTTTCGCGGCGGGAAGGGCGTAGCGACCCTGCTGGGCGTCCTCATTGCGCTGCTGTGGCCTGCTGCCCTCATCTATGCCGCCGTCTGGATCCTCCTGCTTCTGACGGTCCGAATCTCGTCCGTTGCCGGAATGACTGCCGCGATCAGCGCGCCGATCGCTGCCGCGGCCCTTCGTTCCTCATATTTCCCAATGCTGCTCGGTTTCGCTTTGCTGGTGCTGTGGAAGCACCGGGAGAATATCGCCCGCCTCGTCGCGGGCACCGAACCGCGCATTGGGAGAGCCAAGGCTTGATCGAAGACTTAGTCGAGCGTCTGAGACTCGTTCGTTCGCCCGGCATTGGGCCAGTCACCTATCGCCAGCTGATCGCCCGCTTCGGCACGCCCGCTGCGGCGCTTGCAGCCGTGCCGGACCTCGCGCGACGAGGCGGCGGGAAAGCGCCGGCGCTGCGTTCGCGTGACGATGCGGAGCGGGAAATAGCAAAGGTTGAGAAGCTGGGTGCGAAGTGGTTGGCCCTCGGGCAAGGGCTTTACCCTCGCCTCCTGGCGGAACTGGAGGATGCTCCGCCGCTGCTGATCGTGAAGGGCGATCTCAAGCTTCTCGACAAGCAAGCGGTCGCGATCGTCGGTGCTCGCAACGCCTCCGCGGCGGCGTGCCGTTTCGCGCGAGGTCTCGCGCACGATCTCGGCCAGAACGACCTGGTCGTCATTTCCGGCCTTGCGCGAGGGATCGACAGCGCGGTTCATGACGGCGCGCTGGAAACCGGCACGGTCGGTGTCGTCGCCGGGGGCGTCGACATCTTCTATCCGCCCGAAAACGAGCACCGACAGAAGGGACTGTATGAGCGCGGACTCGTCGTCGCCGAAATGCCGCCGGGCACGGAGCCCCGGGCGCGACATTTCCCGTATCGGAACCGTATCATCGCGGGAATGGCGAGCGGCACGGTCGTGGTCGAAGCGGCTCCGCGATCGGGATCGCTGATTACCGCGCGTTTGGCCGCCGACGCTGGGCGCGAGGTGATGGCAGTGCCTGGATCTCCGCTCGACCCGAGAGCGCAGGGCTGCAACCAGCTGATCCGCGACGGCGCGACCCTGATCCAGAATGCTGCCGATGTCGTCGAAGAGCTTCGGCCGATGCAAAGCCTCGTTCGCGCGAAGCCCACGCGCTATGAGCCGTTCGAGCATTTGAACGGCGATGACGCATTGAACGTCGTTGAAGAGCTGCTCGGGCCTTCGCCCGTGCCGGTCGACGAGATCATCCGCCTGTCCGGTGCGCCGGCGGGCGCAGTGCAGATGGCCTTGCTAGAACTCGACCTCGCGGGCCGGCTGGAGCGGCATGCGGGCAACAAGGTGAGCCTTGTCGCCGGGTGATCGCTTCGCGCGATGGATGTTCCGCGGCGCCGCGATTTACGGCGTTCTCGCGCTCGTGCCGTTGTATTTCCTGCCGATGCCCGCCGTCAGCCCCGAGACCTACTACGGATTCATCGGCTGCGCTCTGGTGTTCCAGTGGCTGTTCTGGATCATCGGTGGCGATCCGGTGAAATACCGCCCGCTGATGCTCGTGGCTGTGGCAGAGAAGCTGGTTTTCGCCGTTCCGGCGCTAGCGCTCATTGGGGTCGGGAGGACACCCGCCCTCATCGCGTTCTTCGCCGTCATGGACCTTTTGCTCGGCACCGGCTTCCTGATCGTCCGCAACCGCACCGCCGCTTGACGAACATCAAGGGCGGTCTCCACCTTACGCGTATGCGTGAGGCAAAAGAGTGAAGCTGGTCGTCGTCGAATCGCCGGCCAAGGCGAAGACCATCGAGAAATATCTCGGAAGCGGGCATCGCGTGCTCGCCTCCTTCGGCCACGTGCGCGACCTTCCGCCGAAGGACGGGTCGGTCGAGCCGGACGAAAACTTCAACATGCACTGGCAGGTCTCGCCCGACCGCTCGAAACAGATGCGCGCGATCGCCGATGAGGCGAAGAAGGCCGACACCCTGATCCTCGCCACCGATCCCGATCGCGAGGGCGAAGCGATCAGCTGGCACGTGCAGGAGGTGCTTCGCCAGAAGAAGGCGCTCCCCGCCGACGTCCAGCGCGTGACGTTCAACGCGATCACGAACAACGCGGTAACCGAGGCGATGAAGAAGCCGCGCGGCCTCGATGAGGACCTGATCGACGCGTACAAGGCACGGCGCGCGCTCGATTACCTGGTCGGGTTCACGCTCTCGCCGATCCTGTGGCGGAAGCTTCCGGGGGCCAAGTCCGCCGGTCGCGTTCAATCGGTCGCGCTTCGGCTGATCGTCGACCGCGAGCGCGAAATCGAGGTCTTCGAGCCCCAGGAATATTGGCAGGTCGGCGCGACGTTTGAATCGGACGGGCAGCGTTTCTCCGCTCGGCTGGTCCAGCTCGACGGCGACAAGATCGAGCGGCTGACGATCGGCAATCGCGGAGATGCCGACCGCGCGAAAGCTGTGGTCGAGGCGGGGCACTTCACCGTCTCCTCGGTCGAGACCAAGCCTTTCTCGAAGAACCCGCCGCCGCCGTTCACGACCTCGACTTTGCAGCAGGAGGCTGCGCGCAAGCTCGGCTTCGCGGCCAGCCACACGATGCGCGTCGCTCAGGCGCTCTACGAGCAGGGCCTCATCACCTACATGCGGACCGACGGCGTCGACATGGCGCCGGAGGCCGTCAGCGCCGCCCGTCGTGCAATCGCCAGTCGCTACAGCTCCGGCTACGTGCCGGACCGGCCGCGGCAATATCAGAGCAAGATCAAGAATGCGCAGGAAGCGCACGAGGCGATTCGACCCACCGATTTCGACCTGCCACACGCAGCCTCGGGTGATCACGCGCGACTTTATGAGTTGGTCTACAACCGTGCGCTCGCCAGTCAGATGGCATCAGCGCGGCTGGAGCGCACGACGGTCGAGCTGACTGACGGAGCGGGGAGGGCCGTGCTCCGCGCATCTGGACAGGTCGTGCTCTTCCCCGGATTCATGGCGCTTTACGACGAGGGCCGCGACGATCCGCAGGATGAGGAAGGCGTGCGCATGCCTGCGCTTCACGACGGCGATGCTCCGTCGAAGCTCGGTGTCGAAGCGACGCAGCACTTCACCCAGCCGCCGCCGCGTTACTCCGAGGCGAGCCTGGTTAAGCGGCTGGAAGAGCTGGGGATCGGGCGTCCTTCGACCTACGCCGCGACGCTCCAGACGCTCAAGGATCGCGAGTACGTCCGCATCGAAAAGGGGCGCTTCGTGCCCGAGGAGAGCGGCCG
>DASUCP010000204.1:0-7992 GCA_036275975.1 Sphingomicrobium sp. | reverse complement strand
CGAACCGCGCCTCCTCGAAAGCCGCGGCATGGAGCACGACCGCTGGCTGGGCGAGCTGCGCGTGCTCGACCGGCGGATGAGCCTGGTCGGCTGGGCGATTTCGCTGTCGGTCCTTTCCGGCGTCCTGATTTGCAGCGTCGTGGTCCTGCTGTTCAGCGCCAGCCTTTCAAGTCTCCATGTTGCGGCGACCATCGCCTGGCTCTTCATCGGATCGATGGTCGCGATCGGCCTCGGCTTCGCAGTCTTCCTGGTCGAGACCCGCGTCGGCTCGAAGGCCGTACGCGTTCGCTCCGAGCTGCTCCAGCACAGCGTCGAAGAAGCGGAATAGCGCCGCGCACGCTCGACAAGCGAGTAGCCGCTGCCTATCGGCACTCACCGTCAGCCAGGGAGTTTCCAACCGCATGAACCGCGCCGATTTCGCCGCGAGCAACGTCCTCGATCGTGTCCTCGTCCTCGAAATGGTGCGAGTGACGGAAGCCGCCGCGATCGCGGCTTCGAAGTGGATCGGGCGGGGCGACAATGACGCTGCCGACGCCGCCGCGGTCGAGGCGATGAGAATGGCGCTGAACGAGCTTCCCTTGTGCGGCACGGTCGTCATCGGCGAAGGCGAGCGCGATGAGGCGCCGATGCTCTACATCGGCGAGAAGGTCGGCTGCGCGCAGGGCGAAGGGCCGAAGATCGACATTGCGCTCGATCCACTCGAAGGCACTTCAATCACCGCCAAGGCCGGGCCGAACGCGCTCGCAGTCCTCGCAATTGCAGAGAACGGCTGCCTCCTCAATGCGCCCGACACCTACATGGAGAAGATCGCGATAGGGCCCGGCTATCCCGAAGGAACCATCGATCTCAACAAGTCGCCTGCCGACAATGTCCGAGCGATCGCCAGCGCGAAGGGCTGCGAACCCGCCGACATCACCGCCTGCGTCCTTGAACGCGCGCGTCACGACGACATCATCCGCCAGCTTCGCGAGCTCGGCTGCGGCATTCGGCTGATCCCCGACGGCGACGTTGCCGGCGTGATTGCGACCGCCGATCCCGACACCGGCATTGACGTGTATATCGGCACCGGAGGAGCGCCGGAGGGTGTCTTGGCAGCCTCGGCGCTGCGCTGCGTCGGCGGGCAGATGCAGGGCCGCTTGGTCTTCCGCAACGATGACGAAGTTGCCCGCGCTCGCCGCTGGGGGATCGATGACCTCGAGCGGATCTACACCCTCGAGGACATGGCCAAGGGCGATTGCATCTTCGCCGCCACGGGGGTGACCGACGGCTCGCTGCTCGAGGGCGTTCACCGTCGCAAGGGCTGCACGACCACCGAGAGCATCGTCATGCGCGCGAGCACGGGTACGATCCGCCGCGTATCCACAGAATATCACGACCTCGCCCACCGCGGCCTCTAGACCCGGGAATCGGCGACTCTTACCTTTGCGGCGTGGCTGCCGCGCTCAACATCGAACGATCCGTGACCGGCCAGCCGTGGCGGTGGCGGCGCTCGCCCGACCCGAGCCTCGGCATGGACGACCTGGTCGACGAGCTCCTGCTCGCCCGCGGAGTCGCGCGCGAGGACCTGCCGCGGCACCGCGACCCCAAGATCCGCGACTTCCTGCCGGACCCGAGCTGCTTTGCCGACATGGACAAAGGGGCGAAGCGGCTCGCCGATGCGGTGCAGAATGCGGAGACAATCGCGATCTTCGGCGATTACGACGTCGACGGGGCGACGAGCGCGGCCCTGCTAACTCTGCTCCTTCGGCGCCTTGGCGCCGAGCCCATCGTCTACATCCCCGACCGGCTGATGGAGGGCTACGGCCCGTCCGGAAAGGCGCTGGTCGATCTCAAGGCGCGCGGCGCGAACGTCGCCGTCTGCGTGGACTGCGGAGCGCAAGCGTTCGACGCCCTCGAGGAAGCGCGCGCAGCCAGCCTCGACGTGATCGTCGTCGACCACCATCAATGCGCGAGCATGCTGCCGGTCGCGTTCGCGCTGATCAATCCCAACCGGCTGGACGAGAGCACCGACGGCGCTGCCCACAGCCACCTCGCCGCGGTCGGAATGGCATTCCTGCTTGGCGTGGCGTTGGTTCGCGAATTGCGCGGGGGTGGATTCTTCGAGGCCCTCGCCGAACCGAAGATTTTGGACCTGCTCGATCTCGTCGCGCTCGGCACCGTTGCCGACGTCGCTCGCCTCAAGAGCCTCAACCGCGCGTTCGTGACGCAGGGCCTGCGCGTCATGGCAGCGCGCCAGAATATCGGCCTTTCCGCCCTCGCCGAAGCCGCCCGACTCGTGAAACCGCCGAGCTGCCGTGACCTCGGCTTCGCGCTCGGCCCGCGGATCAACGCCGGCGGCCGCGTCGGCAAGTCCGACCTCGGCGTCCGCCTTCTGACCTGCACCGACCCCGAAGAAGCGCGCGCAATCGCTGCTGATCTCGATCGCCTGAACGAGGAACGGCGGGCGATCGAAATGCTGGTGTGCGAGCAGGCCGAGGCGCAGGCCCACGAGCAGAACGGGGCGCCGGTCATCACGGTGATGAGCGGCGGCTGGCACCAAGGCGTCATCGGGATCGTCGCCGGGCGGCTGAAGGAGCGCTTCGGGCGTCCCGCGATCGTCATTGCCGAGACCGAGGACGGCACTGGCAAGGGTTCGGGGCGGTCGATTTCGGGCGTCGATCTCGGCGCTGCCGTGCTCGCCGCGAAGGACAGCGGTTTACTCGTCGCGGGCGGTGGTCATGCGATGGCGGCTGGACTGACGCTCGCACCGGGCGGGCTCGAGCCATTCCGTGAGTTCATCAACGAACGCCTTTCGGCCGACGTCGAGAAGGCGCGCGGCGACAAGGCGCTGCTGCTCGATGCCTTGCTCGCGCCGGGCGGAGTGGCCGGAGAACTGTGCGACGCCCTGGACGTTGCGGGGCCTTATGGCGCCGGCTGGCCGAGCCCGCGCGTCGCGGCTGGGCCGGTGCGACTGTTACGCACCGGCATTGTCGGCGAAGGCCATGTCCGCGGCATCGCGACGGGCGACGACGGCAAAAGCTTCAAGTGGATCGCCTTCCGCAGCGCCGAGACCGAGCTTGGCCGCGCCCTTCTCTCCTCTCCCGTGGACGCGCGCTGGTGGCTCGCGGGCTCGATCAAGCGCGACGACTGGAACGGCGGCAACGCGGCGGAGATGCATCTCGAGGACGCCGCGCTCGCTTGACCCTGATGGGTCGCTCGCCTAACCGGCGAGCCGCTTCTTAGCGGCCCCATCGTCTAGCGGTCTAGGACGTCGCCCTTTCACGGCGAAAACACGGGTTCGAGTCCCGTTGGGGTCACCAGCCTACAGTCTGGTCCAAGCTAGCCCAATCATGACGGCGAGTGCCAATACGCTCGCAACCATCGCGATCGCGGCCGAAACCCCTTTCCGCCCCGCGTAAACGAGCGTGATCCCGATCTTCACCGCCATGTTCGAGATGGTCGTCCCGCTGATGGCCATGGCGGCGAGTAGCGGCGAGATTGCCTCCGGCGACAAAGTCCCCAATGTGACGATAGCGACATCGACGTCCATGCTGCCGATGATGAGCAGGAGCACGGCAATGCCGCTCTGACCAAAGCGGCCCTGCGCCCACGTGGCGGCGATCGCAGCGACCGCGACAAACGCGACAAAGCCAAGCGCTGGCAGCAGCCTAATCGGGTTTCCGGGAGGCGTGGGCGCATCGTTTCGAGGCGACTTGCGTACCATCCAGATGCCCGCACCCCACGCCACGACCAACGCCGGAAGCATGAGGAGAGTGATCGCAGGCAGGACGCGCGTCGCGAGAATTCCGATGAGGAGAGGCAAACGCAGGTACATAACGGCTGTCGCGAGAGCGATTCCCGCCGGCTCGGCTCCGGCTTCCTCCTCGCTTCCAAGCCGCTGCGCCAGTACCTGGGTTACAGCAGTGGAGCTGTAGGCACCGCCGATGAGCGCCGTCGCGATCGTCCCGTGCCGTTCGCCGAAGATCCGGTTGGCGGCATAGCCGAGGAATGAGAAGCCGGTGATGATCACCACCACCAGCCAAAGCTTCTGAGGGTTCCATGCTCCAAGGGGCCCGTAATGGCCGCTCGGCAGGAACGGCAGGACCGCGCCGGCAATGACCGCATAACGCGCGAGTGCCTTAACGTCGTCGGCGTCCAGCCGCTCTATGAAGCCGTGCAGCTCCTGACGCAGCGCGAGGAATGCTACACCGATCGCGGCACAGGCGATCGCCAGCGCCGGATTTCCGACGCCGGCGAGGAAAGCGATAGCGACAGTGCCGACTGCCGCCACCGCACTCGTGGCGTCATGGTGATTTTCGAGCGCGCGCGAGTAGGCGATTACGAGGATGGCGACCATCGCGATAACGATTGCCGCTGCAACGAACACGTGGCCAAGCGAACCCAGCAGGCCGGCAATACCGCTGCCGAGTCCGAGCATGCTGAACGTGCGAACTCCCGCGACGCGCGTGCCGGGCTTCTGGTCCTTGAGCTTCCAGCCGCGCTCGATGCCGATCAGCAGGCCGCAGGCGAGGGCCGTGACGACCGACAGCGCCTGCCAGTACCAGCCGCTGTCTAGGCCCACGCCAGTGCCTCAGATCGAGAGGCCGACGTCACCCTCCAGCACGTGCTGCTCGAGCTTAGGCCGCTGGCCCGGAGCCCACAGCTTCGCCGTGTGAACCACGCGATAGCGGAGCGGTCCGCCGTCGGGCGTGCCGCTGCTCGCGATCGGGCGCGGAATACAGACGAACTCGGTCCGCATCTCGTCACCCGTGAGCCGAACCGTCGCATAGCCATGCCCGCCAGCATCGACGAATTCGAGGTGCGGGGAAAGGTCTGGGTTCGAAACGGCGCGCGCGCGCTCGAGGTCGAAGCTCTTCGCATATTCGAGGCACGAGCGGACGCCGTGTTTTACGCACATATTGTACGTCCAATCGGGCTTTGCCGAACCGGGACGGTCGACGAGGTACAACTGCCGCAAGGGGAATTTGGTGGCCGGGCGGTGCTCGAGGGCCTCCATCGCGCCGGCGCTCGACAGCGAGGCGCCAACGAAGCTGAGGCCCACTGGCTCGAACTTCCCCGGTGGGAGCTGGGACGACGCATATCCCGCCCAGAAACTGTGGCGATCTCCCGAGACAATCGCAAAGCCGGTAATCTTCGCATCGCGGACAAGGTCGTAGATCTCGCTACGCTCAATCCAGGCGCAGCCATAATCGTTGGGGCTGGCATTGACGAAGCCGGCCGGCCACGCCTTGGGAAGCATGCCAGCGGGCAGGTTCTGCGGGTCGATGCGCTCGTCAAGCGCTCCTTCGGAATTGCCCCAGATTTTCCACGTCGCGGTCGACTTGCGCAGCTGCTCCTTGAACCATGCTTTCTGCGTAACGCCGAGGATCGTCTGCGGCGGCGCGTCCTTCTGGGGATTCGGAATGCGAGCCTCCCCGAACGCGAGTTCGGCGGGTGGATTGCCGCCATTGAAGGCACGGCCACCGTCGAGGACTTGCTGCAGGTCTTCGGGGAACCAACCGTCATAGGCTGCCCAATCGCCCAGCTTATTCAGCGAGTCGTCGCTGAACGGATCCGGGCTGCGATAGCTGTGCTGATCGGTGATGATGAGGTCGAGGTGCTTTCCGTACCTGAAGGTGCGGTAACCGATCAGGCTATTGATCGCGGCCAGGTTGTTGGGCTCGTCGCCGAGGCCGTTTTCGTCCCACTTCTCGATTTTGACATCCGTCACCTTGGGGGGATCGAAGCTTTCCCAGGACTGCCCGCTAACCTTCTTGCAGCGCGAGGGCAGATATTCCCACCATGCCTGATTGGCGGCGACTTTGATGCTCTGGCCCGGCCGCTCCTTGACCGCCTTCTGGATGCTCTGCCAGCCCTGCCAGGAGAATTCGTGATTGTCCCAGATCGCCACGAACGGCCACCGCGCGCGGGCGTCCTGCAAATCGGGATCGGCGAGATAGCCTTTATAGACGGCGCGGTAGCCGTCGACCGTCAGTGGAAAGTGAAACTTGCCGATCACGCCGCCGTCGGGAATCCGCGCGACCTCGTAGATCGTTCGATCGTAGCGGGTCTTCAACTCTTCGGGATATTCGACGACCTCGTAGATGAAATCGCCGAGGTGGTGGACGAAATCGAGCTGGTCCTCCGGCCGCGCGCGCTCGTCCTCGAAGATCATTCGGCGATAGGCGTTAAGCTTCCCTTCGTTGACGTCTTGGCAGCTGACGAACGCGAAGTTGACCGCGCGAGGATCGTCGGGTTTTGGCGCAGTCCGGGTGCGGCCGATGCGGCTTCCGTTCCCCTGAGCGTCGGTAAAGCGGTACCAGTAAGTGTGAGACGGCTTGAGTCCGCCGACCAGGACTCGCGTCGTCCAGTCGGACGCCGGCGATACCGGCGCGGCCGCCTCAGCCACGACTTTGCGGAAATCCTCGTCGGTCGCCACCTCGACGGTCAGGAGCTTACGTCCAGCGCCTTCGAATGGCCGCCTCGTCCACAAGATCACGCTGTTCGGGTCGGGATCGCCCGACGCCACGCCTTCAGGATAATATTGACGCGCCTCGCGCCAGTTCGTCCGCGACGCGCGGGCCGCACCGCTCCATGCAAGCGAGGCGCCCATCGCCGCCGCCAGTTGAACGAACTCGCGGCGGTTGAGCGTCATCCCCCTATCCCCTTCGCAATCTCTCCGCGTGCCAGCGCAGATGCTCGGCCATGAAGGTCGAGATGAAATAGTAACTGTGGTCGTACCCCTGCTGGCGCCGGAGCGTCAGCGGGATGCCGGCCGCCGCGCATGCTTGCTCCAGAAGCTCTGGCCGCAATTCCTTTTCGATGAACGGGTCGCCGGTTCCGACATCGACGAGAATTTCATCGACGGACGCACCGTCCTCGATCAGCGCGACCGCATCGTGCGCGCGCCAGGTCGCGCGATTGTCGCCGAGGTATCCGGACAGCGCCTTCTGGCCCCAGGGCACCTGTGACGGCGCGACGATTGGAGCGAAAGCCGACACGCTGCGGAATCGGTTTGAGAAGTTAAGCGCGACGGTGAGCGCGCCGTGGCCACCCATCGAATGGCCGGTGATCCCCTGTCGGTCCATGTCGACCGGAAACTCCGCAGCGACCAGCGCCGGAAGCTCCTCCGTCACATAGCTCCACATGCGGTAGTTCTTCGCCCACGGCTCCTCCGCGGCATCGACGTAAAACCCGGCGCCCTTGCCGAAATCATACTCTTCGACGTCCGGAACATCGTCGCCACGCGGACTCGTATCCGGCGCGACGAAGATGAGGCCGAGCTCGGCGCACGCAGCTCGATATTCACCCTTCTCGGTGACATTCGCGTGCGTGCAGGTGAGGCCCGACAGGTACCAGACGACCGGCAGGTTACCGCCGTCCTCCGCCTGAGGAGGCAGGAAGATCGAGAAGGCCATCTCCGTCGACGTCGCCGCCGACGAATGCTTCACGACGAGCTGCCGACCACCGTGCGACTTGTTCTCGGATACGATCTCCAAAGTCACTGCGCCGGCCGGTGCAGCCCGCAGAGCTTGTTGCCGTCCGGATCGCGCAGATAGGCGAGGTAGAGTTTGCCGAAGCCCCCCTCACGGATGCCGGGCGGGTCTTCGATCGACGTGCCGCCCGCTTCGACTCCCGCCTTGTGCCAAGCGTCGACCTCTTCCGGACTCTCGAAGTTGAACCCGATTGTGCCGCCGTTCGCGCAATGCGCCGGATGGCCATCGATGGGCTTCGTCACCATGAACACGGCGCCGTTCTTTCGATAGGCGAGCCGTCCCTTGTCATCGACCGCGGCTTCTTTGCCGAACAGCGAATCGTAAAATTTCTTCGATCGGTCGATGTCGTTCGATCCGACCATGATGTGGCTGAACATTTGGTTTGTTCTCCTCAGTAAATGACGACCGATCGGATGCTCTCGCCCGCATGCATCAGGTCGAAGCCCTTGTTGATTTCTTCGAGCTTCAGCGTGTGCGTGATCATCGGGTCGATCGCGATCTTGCCGTCCATGTACCA
>DASUCP010000203.1:0-5018 GCA_036275975.1 Sphingomicrobium sp. | reverse complement strand
CAACCCGAGGCCGGTGCAGGGCTCGAGCTCCGCGAACCCCGCCCGCCGCTCTACGACGCGGATGAGCTCTACGGGATCATCCCCGAGGACGTGCGCGCGCCTTACGACGTGCATGAGGTCATCGCCCGCATCGTAGACGCCTCCGAATTCCACGAGTTCAAGCCGCAGTTCGGAACCACGCTCGTGTGCGGCTTCGCGCACATCTGGGGCATGCCCGTCGCGATCCTCGCCAACAACGGCGTGCTGTTCAGCGAGAGCGCCCTAAAGGGTGCGCACTTCATCGAGCTCGCCTGTCAGCGCCGGACACCGCTCCTGTTCTTGCAGAACATCTCCGGCTTCATGGTAGGCGGGAAGTACGAGGCCGAGGGTATCGCCAAGCACGGCGCCAAACTCGTCACTGCCGTCGCGACCGCGAGTGTTCCCAAGATCACCGTCCTGATCGGCGGCAGCTTCGGCGCCGGCAATTACGGAATGGCGGGCCGCGCTTATTCGCCGCGTTTCCTGTTCACCTGGCCCAACTCGCGCATCAGCGTGATGGGAGGCGAGCAGGCGGCCAGCGTGCTGGCGACCGTCCATCGCGACGCCGACAAATGGACTCCGGCTCAGGCGGAGAAATTCAAGCAGCCGATCCGGGACACCTACGAGGCCGAAGGCAACCCATGGCACGCCACGGCGCGCTTATGGGACGACGGCATCATCGATCCAGCCCAGACGCGCGACGTCCTCGGCCTCGCCTTCGCCGCGACGCTGAACGCGCCGATCCCGGACCGGCCGCAGTTCGGCGTCTTCAGGATGTAACCGCCGATGATGAAGTCACTCCTCATCGCGAACCGCGGAGAGATCGCGTGCCGCGTGATCCGCACTGGGCGGCGGCTCGGGATCCGCACGGTCGCGGTCTATTCCGACGCCGACGCGAAGGCGCTGCACGTGCGCATGGCGGACGAGGCGGTGCATATCGGGCCATCGCCTGCGCGAGAATCCTACTTGCGCGGCGACAAAATCATCGAGGCTGCCAAGGCGACTGGCGCGGAGGCGGTCCACCCCGGCTACGGCTTCCTCAGCGAGAACGCCGACTTCGCGCAGGCGGTCATTGACGCCGACCTGATCTGGGTCGGGCCGAAGCCGGACAGCATCCGCGCAATGGGTTTGAAGGACGCCGCCAAAACGCTGATGGCGAACGCCGGCGTTCCCGTAACGCCCGGGTATCACGGCGAAGATCAGTCGCCCGACCTGCTCAAGATGGAAGCCCAGGCGATCGGCTATCCGGTTCTAATCAAGGCGGTCGCCGGCGGCGGTGGCAAGGGCATGCGCCGTGTGGACGAGGCGTTGGGTTTCGACGACGCGCTGGAGAGCGCGAAACGGGAAGCTAAGAGCGCCTTTGGCGACGACCGCGTTTTGATCGAGAAATACATCCTCTCGCCACGCCACATCGAGGTGCAGGTATTCGGCGACAGCCACGGCAATGTCATTCACCTGTTCGAGCGCGACTGCTCGCTCCAGCGCCGCCACCAGAAGGTGATCGAGGAAGCGCCAGCACCCGGCATGGACGCCGAAACTCGCGAGGCTGTTTGCGGCGCCGCCGTGCGTGCGGCCAAGGCAGTGAATTACGAAAACGCCGGCACGATCGAGTTCATCGCCGACGCGTCCGAGGGTCTCCGCGCCGACCGCATCTGGTTCATGGAAATGAACACGCGCCTGCAGGTCGAGCATCCGGTGACCGAGGAGATCACCGGCCAGGACCTGGTCGAATGGCAGCTCCGCGTCGCGTCGGGCGAGAGACTGCCGAAGAAGCAGAGCGAGCTGGCGATCACCGGTCACGCCATCGAAGCCCGGCTCTATGCGGAAGATCCGGCGAAGGGATTTTTGCCGAGCGTCGGCAGGCTCGACCACTTTGATCTCGGCGACGAAGGCCGGATCGAAACCGGGGTGGAGGAAGGCGATGCAATTTCGCCCTTCTACGACCCCATGATCGCCAAGCTGATCGGTGCCGGCGAGGACCGCGATGAAGCGATGGGAGAGCTCGCGCTGATTCTCGACAATGTCGAGGTCTGGCCAGTGCGCACCAACGCCGCTTTCCTGCTGAACGCGCTCACCGATGGGGACTTCGTCAGAGGCGCGATCGACACGAGTTTCATCGAACGCAAACTCGATAAACTGCTTCCCGATATTCAACCCGCAGAGATAATCAGTCGATCCGCTGCGGCGGTGGCGATCCTGGCGGCCGAAGAAGAGGCGCCGCTTCCGGGACTCGCCGGATTCAGGCTCAATGCACCGCCGCGTCTCGCCGTCGCGCTTCAAGGCCAAGCCATCGAGCTCGGTGACGATGACGAGATCGCAGAAGTTTCTGGTTTCGCCGACGATCAACGCGTCGTCGTCTTCTCCGAAGGCCAGGCATACGAATTCGGCCTCGGCTCACGCGGTACCGGCACCACACACGGCATCCACGACGGCGAGCTCGAGGCGCCGATGCCGGGGAAGGTGACCGCAGTCGAGGTCAAAAAAGGCGCGAAGGTCGAGAAGGGCCAGCGCCTGCTCACGCTCGAAGCGATGAAGATGGAGCATGCGCTGACGGCACCATTCGACGGCACGGTGGCCGAGCTCAACGCCAAGGCCGGCGCGCAAGTCACCGAGGGGCAGCTGCTGGTCAAGGTGGACCCGGAACAGCCGTCGTCGTGAACTCGTTTGACCCGCGAGATGCGTAAGCTCGTTCTCCTGGTTGCCGCCAGCGCGCTCGCCGGCTGCGTTTCGAATGGCGAACCGGCAGGCGGAGCGCCGATTCCCCTCATCAATTCCGCAGGCCAAAGTATTGGCTCGGTCCGGACATGGCAGACCAGCGGCGGCGTGGCGTTCAAGATTTACGCGACCGGACTTCCGCACGGGCTTCATGGAATCCATGTCCACAGCGTTGGCCGCTGCGATCCGCCCGACTTCGCGAGTGCGGGGCCGCACTGGAATCCACTCGGCCGCCAGCACGGGCTGAACAATCCCGCGGGCCCGCACGCCGGCGACATGCGCAACGTCGAGGCGGAAGCGAACGGCGTGCTGGAGACGACGGTGACGCTCGCCGGGGCGAGCATGGCGACACTACTCGACGCCGATGGCGCGGCACTCGTGCTTCACGCCAGCTCCGACGATCATGTGACCGACCCGAGCGGCAACAGCGGCGCCCGAATCGCCTGTGCCGTGCTCCAGCCGGCTGCGGAAATTCGCTAGGTAACTCCGCGAGTCTGAGACGCCTAGCCGGAGTAATTTCGGCGCGTGACCTACCCGGCCGCCCAGCCTCCGCCATCGCCGCGCATGAGCCGCAATCGCGGCCGAATCCTTCACGTTAAACTGCTGTTTACACGATTAATCTAGATTATTCCCCTGGCGGCAGGCGACCTCCGCGGACCGCCAGAGCACCGCGTTACGGCGGGAGGGTGGACGAAGTGGGCGCTGAACCGAACTCAGCAGCGTTAACGCTTCACAGCGAGCCGATTGATCGGCGCGAACGCAGGCCGGTGAGCCTGTGCGCCTTCGTCGTGCGTGAAGACAAATCTACGTGCGAAGCGCTGATTTTGGACCTTTCTTACGACGGTTGCGGCATTGAAACGCCGGCTCCGCTGCGGCTCGACGAGGCCGTTAAATTGTCGGTGCTCCAGCGCGGCGCCATCGATTCCCGCGTTCGCTGGTATCGTAACGGCAAGGCTGGACTGGTGTTCGAACCGGAAGCGCCGAGCGAAAAGAAGCACTGGCCTCGGCGCAGCGAGCGGATCGCCACGAGCGCCGACGTGTCGCTTCGTCGGCTGGGGCAAAGCAGCCGCCGGGTGCGCGTTACCGACCTCTCGCCCGAGGGTTGCAAGGTCCGTCTGCCACACGAGCCGCGGGTTGGAGAGCATCTTCTTATCAAGTTCGACGGGCTGGAAGTTCTCGAATCCGAGGTTTGCTGGGTCGACGGGTTCGACGTGGGACTACACTTCGAACGGTCGTTTCACCCGGCCGTGTTCGCACTCCTTGCGGAGCGGCTCAAATCAATCAACGAATGACACTCGCGCGGATCAGGCGGCGGTCGACCGTTCGGCATTATCCGATGACTGGACGAGCTCCTGATAGCGTTCCGCCATCTTTTCATGAGCCTTGCGCGCGGACTCGTGGGCCGAACGTGACGCAGCAGAACGCTCCTGCGCTGCACGCCGCATGAAGTAGGTTCGGTTGTTTTCCATAACTGGCCACCCCCAAGCTGTGGCGAGTCGCACTATACGCCCTTTCGAGGCCGGAACGATAAATCTTAATCAGCTTCAATCCGGGACACCTATGCTGCTCAGGAGAACGCTTCGTCGTTCACCGTCGCAACGTCGGCAATACAACGCAGATTGTGTTCGTTCGATTCTAAGCGTTCAAGGCCCGCGATCAGCGCAGAATGAAGCGCTTTCCGCACCAGCCGCTCAACGACTAAACCGCTAGTTCTTCGCCGCTGGAACGCGGCCGACCATCCGGTCGCGCACCCAAACTTCGCAGTCTTGATCGAGGTTCAGCTTGCGCGCCTGAGCGAGCGCGTCGGCGTCACTGTCCGCATCGATCCACTCAGAGCGACTGAAACCGCCCCGCTCATTTACGCAGTAAATGACATACTTCGCCATACGCGCCCGGCCTTCGGTCGAGTCTGCGCAAAGCTAAGCGATCCTTTCGTCCGCGCAACCAGCTTTGTTGCGTCAGTAACGGCGATATTCGTCATTGTGGCGGACTCGGAGGTTTGTCACCACGCCGCGATAGTCGACGTCGCAGCGGAAATTCAGCTCCCGGTACCCGTTGCCGTATGCATTGCCATAACCGTTGTAGCGTTGGCCCATTCCCATCAGGCCGGACACCCGCAGGCCGTATGAGCGGCGCTCGACATCGGTGATCGCCGTGACTCGCATCCCGCCATAATTATTGTAGCCAGGGTACCCGTTGTATCCGCCGTAACCGTTGTAGCCGCCATAGCCGTACTGGCTCTGCGCCTGGGCCATCGCCGCGCTGGCGCAACGGCCGATCGCCTG
>DASUCP010000202.1:0-4901 GCA_036275975.1 Sphingomicrobium sp. | reverse complement strand
GAGAAAAGCTTCGTGAAATGGTGCGTCGACAATGGTGTCACCCTATTCATGGTAAGCTGGAAGTCGGCTGATGAGAGCATCGCCGACGCGACGCTCGACGATTATGTGCTGAAGGGCCAGATCGACGCGATCGACACGGTGCGCGATCTGCTCGGCGTCGTGAACGTTCACGCGATCGGCTATTGCGTGGCGGGGACGACGCTGGCGGCCACGCTCGCGTATCTCCAGGCGAAAGGCGAGACCGGGAAGGTCAGGTCGGCGACATTCCTAACGGCGCAAGTCGATTTCACCGAGGCGGGAGACCTCAAGCTGTTCACCGGCCCGGAGACGATGGGACTGCTGGAGCAGCTGACCAAGGAGAAGGGCTATCTCGACGGCCGCTACATGGCGGCGACCTTCAACTTACTGCGCGGCCGCGACCTCATCTGGAGCTACGTCGTCAACAATTACCTGCTCGGCGACGAGCCCGCGCCGTTCGACCTGCTCTATTGGAACTCAGACACGACGAACCTGCCGGCGGGGTGGCACCGGGCGTATCTCGAAGACCTCTACAAGGGGAACAAGCTCGCCGAGAAGGGCGGCATTTCGGTCGCGGGGACGCCGGTCGACATCGATGCGGTGAAGACGCCGACGTACGTCCAGGCGGGCCGTGAGGACCATATCGCGCCGCCCCAAAGCGTGTGGAAGATCATGAACCATTTCGCGGGACAGAAGCGATTCGTGCTCGCGGGCTCCGGTCATATCGCCGGCGTCGTGAATCCTCCGGCGGCGCAGAAGTATCAGCACTGGGTCAACGACAAGCCGTGCGCCACGCTCGACGACTTCGTCGAGGGCGCGGCCGAGCACAAGGGAAGCTGGTGGCCCGACTGGCTCGCGTGGCTGAAGAAGCAGGACGACGAGACGGTGAAAGCCATTGGGCCGCGTGTGCCGGGCAAGGGTAAGCTGAAGGCGATCGAGGACGCGCCGGGGACCTATGTCAAATCACGCTGACAGCCTGACTCTGCGCCTCGCCGAGCCGCACGAGCGCGAAGAACTCGAGGACCTGCAGCGGCGGGCGTCGCTCGAGCTTCCCGAATATCGCGAGCAGCTGATCGAGAACCCGGATGCAATTCACCTGCCGCTTTCGCAGGTCGCGAACGGGCAGGTGATCGTCGCTGAGCTGGACGGCGAGATCGCGGGCTTTGCAGCGGTTGTCGGTGGAGAGCTCGACGGACTGTTCGTCGAGCCCGATCTGTGGGGCCTCGGGATCGGCAAGACCCTGGTCGATGCTGCGACGCACGAGGCCCGGCGTAAGGGCTTCACACTGTCAGTCATCGCCAATCCGCGAGCGCAGAAGTTCTACGAACGGTGCGGGTTTTCCACCGAAGGCGAGGTGCAGACCCGGTTCGGGCGTGGGATCAGGATGTCGAAGTAGCAGTCAGCAGTCCTGATACTTCCAGTGCCGGCGCTTGCCTTCGCTTAGCCATTCGACCGCGGTTGCAATTCGCTTCTGCCGCGTCGCGTCCTGCTTGGCTTCGCTGATCCACTCGAAATAATCGCGCTGCGCTGACGGCGGGAAACCGTCGAGCGTTGCTTTCGCCTTGGGCGCATTCGCCAGTGCTGCAGCGAACTCCGGGTGCAGCTCGGGCGCCGGCTTCGGCGCATGCTTCGGCTTGCGCGGAGCAGGCGCGCTTTTCGCCAATTCCGCTGCTTCGCGGATCAGCCGATTGAGCTCGGCATCGGAAGGCAGCTCGTCGACCGATTTGACCCTGCCGAATTGCCCCATGGCGCCGCCATCGTCGTGGCTCGCTTGGAGTTCCTGTCCGCGCCAGAAATTCAGCGCCGTATGGGCTTTGAACGCGGCAGTGATCAGGACGATTTTCCGGCCTACGGTATAGGCCGGCATGCTCCACTTGATCGTCTCTTCGGCATCGGGGAGCACCGTGTGCACCCGTTCCCGGACGTGCTCGAGGATCGGACGTGCGAACGGCTGCGCCTTCTGGATGTAGGCGTCGATGCGCGGATCGCGGCTCACAGGATGCCGTGTCCCAGCATCAACCGGACGACGCCGACGATGATCACAAAAATGTTGAGGTTCCGTCCGGCGGTGCTGCGCGAGATCATGCCGATCACCGCGCCGATGATCGCCAGCGGCACGATCAACCAGTTGAGCGCGCCGAGCAGCGGAATGAAGGCCACGATCGCGCAGATCAGCGCGACGACGCCGATGATCAGGGAAACGAGGTTGAACATCGCTTCAGCCTAGCATCACTCGGGCGGCTGCGGGAGGCGCGGCCTTCGAAGCATGGCGAGCACGTAAAGGATAAGCGCCGTCCAGATGGCCGGAAAGGCGATGGCATGTGCGGTCGTGAACGGCTCCCCGTAGAGCAGCACGGCGATCAGGAACTGAAGGGTCGGGGCGAGGAACTGGAGCATGCCGAGCGTCGAGTAGGCGAGACGCTTGGCCGCTGCGGTGAAGAGCAGCAGCGGCGTCGTCGAGACCACCCCTGAGAGCAACAGCAGTTCGGTCTCGCGGGTTGTCACTCCTAAAACCGGCTGTGACGCGAGGATGCCCCAGCCCAGCCAGGCGATGGCCAGCGGGAACAGGATGGCGGTCTCGATCGCAAGGCCGGTGAGCGCATCGGCGGGAACGATCTTCCTGAGCAGCCCATAGAGTGCGAAGCTGACGCAAAGCGCGAGGCTCATCCACAATTGACTGAGGGCGCCGGCGGCAAGGACGCTGATCCCCGCCGCCGCAATGGCAACTGAAGTCCATTGCAGACGAGTCAACTTCTCGTGGAGCACGAAGCGGCCGAGAAGGACATTGGCGAGCGGGTTGAGATAATAACCGAAGCTCGCAGCAAGGATGTGGCCGCTCGTGACCGCATAGACATAGAGCAGCCAGTTGAAGCCTATGAGCAGGGCCGTCAGGAGCAGGATGCCCATGGTCCGGGGGCGTGAGATGGCCGGCTTAACTTTGTCCCGCGCCCGGGTGACAACGATCAGCAGTGCAAGGAAGGGCAGAGACCAGAGGACGCGGTGGGCGACGATGTCGACCGCGGGCATGCCTTCGAGCGACTTGAAATATATGGGGAGTACGCCCCAGAGGGCGTAGGCGGTGAGGCCGAGTAGGAAGCCACGGCCGGATCCATGAGCGTGGATTCGGGCTGCCGCAGCTTTAGGGCCTTCGAGCGCGTTCATTTTGCGCGCGCGTAGCGGCGGTCAGCGTTCAGTGAAAGCTTATGTTCAATGGAACATTAGTTGCTAGCGAAAGGCCCGGCTGTCACTGTTGGGGGAGGAGTGAACGCTTTGTCGCTCGAATTTCGACATGGACGGCATGGGGCGCGAATCGCCGTGATGATCGCGCTCGCGCTGCTGGCAGGCTGCGCAACCAAGCCCAAGGTTCCGCCGGGGCTGCATCCTAGCGTCGAGGTCGGGCCGCCGCTCAAATCCGAGGCGTGGAAGGCGGTCGCGACCGCAGCCGACAAGGACCGGTTGTCGCGGCTCGGACTCGCCTGGCAGGAGGCGCTCGACGACGCGAAGAAGAGCAACCCGGCCGACGTCCGCAAGGAGGGCAAGCTCCTCCTACCTCGCGCCGGCCTCCCATGGCCCGACGTCACGCCCGGAAGCTACAACTGCCGGCTGATCAAGCTCGGCAAGGCGGATCCGAAGGGCAGGGCTTATGAGAGCTTCAAACCCTTCTTCTGCTACGTCCAGATCGAGGACAACCAGTTGACCATCGTCAAGCAGACGGGAAGCCAGCGTCCGGCCGGCAGGCTGTGGGAAGATGACGATCCCAACCGCATGATCTTCCTTGGCAGCCTCGCGCTGGGCGATGAAGACCAGCCGCTCGCCTATGGCGACAATCCCAAGCGCGACATGGCGGGCGTGGTCGAGCGCATTGCGCCATTCCGCTGGCGGCTGGTGATCCCATGGCCGCAGAGCACGTCCAAGCTCGACGTGTTCGAGCTCACTCCGGTCGATTTCTCCCAGCAGCCTCAGTGAGCGAAGCAGGATTGCTCGCCGACCCGCAGGAGGTGCGGGCGATCCTCATTTCTTCCGCCGCAGCGGGTCAGGCCATCAGCTATTCCGAAGTCCTGGAGCTCCTGGGGCATCATTTCACCCGGCCGAAGATGCGCCAGCTGTGCAAGGTGCTCGCTTATGTGGACGAAGAAGCGGGGGAGCGCGGCGAGCCGGAGCTCGCGGTGCTCGTCGTACGCCAATCCGACGGATTGCCGGGGCAGGGCTGGTGGGTGGGCGGCGCGAAGAAGCATGGCTACACGGGGTTGTGGGAAGGCCCCAAGGCGATGAAGCTCATCAGGAAGCTGCAGCGCCAGGCGTTTGAGTATTGGGCGCAGCGCCCCTAAGCGACGGCGCATGCCCGAGGCGCGTACCTTTATCGTCAGCGACGAAGACGACGGAATCCGGCTCGACCGCTGGTTCAAACGGAACATGCCGGAGGTCAGCTTCAACATCGTGTCGCGCTGGGCGCGGACGGGGCAGCTGCGCCTCGCCGGCAAGCGCGCGGTTCCGGGCGACCGGGTCGAAGCCGGGCACGAGATCCGCATTCCTCCGCTCGAAGCGACGCCGGACCGCCCGGCCGGGGCTCAGCCGAAGCGCGATCCGCTGAGCGACGACGAAGTCCAGTTCGTTCGCGACATGGTGATTTACGAGAGCCCGGATGCGTTCGTGCTCAACAAGCCGCCCGGCCTTGCCACGCAGGGGGGCACGAAGACGCACCAGCACCTCGACCGCCTGCTCGACGGCCTGGCGGACGGCGGCGGCCGGCCCAAGCTGGTCCACCGGCTCGACAAGGACACTTCGGGCGCGCTGCTGGTGGCGAAGAGCGCGCGTTCGGCGGGACATTTCGCCAAGGCCTTCTCAGGGCGAACTGCACGCAAGGTCTATTGGGCGCTGGTCGT
>DASUCP010000201.1:0-17854 GCA_036275975.1 Sphingomicrobium sp. | reverse complement strand
TTCGCGCGCTCAATTGGCAGAACTTCCGGTCTGCTCGCAGTCTCGCAAATCCGGGCAAACCCTGATGAGAGGCGAAACGGGTCAGGCGGCGCTGACGAAGCTGTCGAGCACCTTCTTGCGGCCGGAATGCTCGAAATCGATTTCGAGCTTGTTGCCCTCGATCGCGGCGATGGTGCCGTAGCCGAACTTGCCATGGAACACGCGCTGGCCGAGCGAGAGGTCCGAGCGTCCCTGGTTGCCGAGCGAGACCGCTGACGCACGCGCTTCGATCACCCGCGCGGGTTCAGGATTGTAGGCGACGCGCGTCGCGCGCTGCCATCCCGGGCCGCGCGACGGACGGGCGACGTGCGCGAAGGGATCGGATCGCTCGGACCATTGCGCGCGCCACAAGCTTTCGCCGCCGGTCATCGTGGTCTCTTCGTCTATGTGCGCCTTCGGCAATTCCGCGAGGAAGCGCGACGGGATCGAGCTGGTCCACTGTCCGTAGATGCGCCGGTTCGCCGCATGCAGGATGGTCGCCTTCCGCTTTGCGCGGGTGATCGCGACGTAGGCGAGGCGGCGTTCTTCCTCGAGCGCGGCGAGGCCGCCTTCGTCGAGCGAGCGCTGCGACGGGAACACGCCTTCTTCCCAGCCGGGCAGATAGACGATGTCGAACTCAAGGCCCTTCGCCGCGTGGATGGTCATGATCGTGACTCGGTCGCCCTGTCGCGCTTCGTCATTGTCCATCACCAGGCTCACATGCTCGAGGAAAGCCTGGAGCGATTCATATTCCTCCATCGCGCGCGCGAGCTCTGCGAGGTTTTCGAGGCGGCCGGCGCTTTCGGCCGAGCGGTCGGCCTGGAGCATTGCCGTGTAGCCACTTTCGTCGAGCATGATGCGCGCAAGCTCGGCGTGCGGCAGCTCGCCCGACATCTGCTTCCACCGCGCGATATCAGCGACGAAATTCCCAAGGCTGCGACGCGCTTGCGGCGTGAGCTCGTCGGTGCCGACGAGCGAAGCGGCTGCTAACAACAGCGGCTGCTGCGTTGCACGCGCGTGTCGGTGAATCGCGGCGACCGCCTTGTCGCCAAGGCCCCGTTTCGGCTGGTTGACGATGCGCTCGAACGCGAGGTCGTCGGCGGGCTGAACGATAAGCCGGAGGTAGGCGATCGCGTCGCGGATCTCCGCGCGCTCGTAGAAGCGGAAGCCGCCGATGATCTGATATGGCAGGCCAATCGCGATAAATCGCTCCTCGAACTCGCGAGTCTGGAACTGCGCGCGGACGAGGATCGCGACATCGTCGAGCGAACCGCCCGAGCGCATATGCGATTCCGCTTCCTCTCCGACGCGGCGCGCTTCTTCGGGACCATCCCAGACGCCGATGACGCGCACCTTCTCGCCGTCGCCTGCGTCAGTCCACAAGGTCTTGCCGAGGCGTCCGGCGTTGTTCGCGATGAGTCCGTCGGCAGCAGAGAGGATGTGTGAGGTCGAACGATAATTCTGTTCGAGCCGGATGATCTTCGCGCCGGGAAAGTCGTGCTCGAATCGAAGAATGTTGGCGACCTCGGCGCCGCGCCAGGAATAGATTGACTGGTCGTCGTCGCCCACGCAGCACAGGTTGCGGCGCGGCTCCGCAAGCAGCTTCAGCCATTCGTACTGCGCCTGGTTGGTGTCCTGATATTCGTCGACCAGAATGTAGCGGAACCGGTCGCGATAACCGTCGAGCACGTCCGCATGGGTGCGAAAGATCACCAACATGTGCAGCAGCAGGTCGCCGAAGTCGCAGGCGTTCAGAGTCTTCAGCCGCTCCTGATATTGGGCGTAGAGATCGGCGCCGCGGCCGGCGGCGAACGCTTCGGATTCTCCCGCATCAACTTGACTCGGAGTCCAACCGCGGTTCTTCCAGCGATCGATCAGCGCGGCGAGCTGTCGAGCAGGCCACCTTTTCTCGTCGAGATTCGCGGCACTGATCAGCTGCTTGAGAACGCGAAGCTGGTCGTCAGTGTCGAGGATCGTGAAATTGGATTGAAGGCCGACCAGCTCGGCATGGCTGCGAAGCATGCGCGCCGCGACGGAATGAAACGTACCGAGCCACGGCATGCCTTCCAGCGCTCCGTCGGAAAGCGCGCCGACCCGCTCACGCATTTCGCGCGCGGCCTTGTTGGTGAAGGTGACCGCGAGGATCTGGCTCGGCCATGCGCGGCGGCTGGCAATCAAATGGGCGAGGCGCGTGGTCAGAGCGGCAGTCTTGCCGGTCCCCGCGCCTGCAAGGACGAGCACCGGCCCTTCCGTCGTCAGCACGGCCTCGCGCTGCGGCGGATTGAGGCCCTGCAGATAGGCGGGCTCAGGTGTTGGAACCGGCGATTCAGGCACTTAGCGGAGGTAGGGCAGCGAGAACGGATCGGCAACCAAATCGCCGGCCTGTTCGCCGCCGGAACAACTGCTATGCGGCCGGGACATGAGGCTCGAATATCGCCAGGTCGACGTGTTCGCGTCCGCGCCTTTGTCCGGCAACGGCCTCGCGGTGGTGATCACCGAGGCGCCGCTCGATACCGCTTTCATGCAAAGGCTCACCTGCGAGCTGCGGCAGTTCGAGACGATCTTCCTTGTGCCTGCCGCGCGGCCCGCGACCTACGAGGCTAGAGTCTTCACCATGGAGGAGGAGCTGCCGTTCGCCGGCCATCCGTCGATCGGAGCGGCCGCGGTCCTGCACGAGCGTGCGGGCGGCGACCGTTACGATTGCCGGCTGGTGCTTGGCTCGGGAACCGTGGAGCTGTCGAGTCAGCGCTCCGGCGCTGGCTTCCGGGTGACCATGGAGCAGGGGACACCGGAGTTCGGGGATACGCTTGCGCCCGACTCCGAGAGGGATTGGCTCGCGGCATTCGGATTGGATGGCGGCGACCGCGACCGGCGGATGCCGCTCTGCGTCGCTTCGACCGGGTTGCCCTACCTCGTCGTTCCAGTCACCAGCGCGGGGCTTGGCAAGGCTCGCGTCCGGGTTGATGATCTCGAGAAGCGGGTGGCGGGCATCGGTGCGAAATTCGTCTACGTGCTCGACATCGAGGAGCGCGAGGGACGCACCTGGGACAATCAGGGAATTGTGGAAGATATCGCGACCGGATCGGCTGCTGGCCCCGCTGCGGCCCTGCTGGTGAAGCATGGCCTCGCGGAAGCGGAGAAGCCGATCCTCATTCGCCAAGGCCGCTTTGTCGGTCGTCCGAGCGAGATGCGGCTCGAGGTCGCGGGTAGCCGCGAGCAAATCACGGGCGTGGCGCTCTCGGGCTCGGTCGCGATGGTTGCGACGGGACAGTTCGATGCTGCGGTCGCCTTTGGCGGCGACGGCGCTCGACGAGGTTCCTAAAAGGTTCCAACCGTTGTTCCCAATATCCCCGTTATCCACAGGCTGATTACCAAAAATTTTGCTTTCGCGACTCGGGGGCGGGGTGCATGGTGCTCATGTGATCGGGACGGCGGTTCAAGCCTCCCTCGGGCGGTAAGTCCCTAAGTTCCGATCTCCGCCGGCAGGCAATGGTGAGAGCTTTCGGGTTCTTGTCGGGGCCAGCCGGGAAGAGGCGCCGGAAGAGCCAATCTTCTCTAGCGCGACGCGGTTCCTGGTTCGATCTTCCTCGTGGAGGTTGGATTGGTGAGCAAAGCGGGACGCAGGAGTGATTGGCCCAAGAAGGGCCGCAGAGCATCGGGCGGTTTTGGCTGAAGGGCTTCGGTTCGGATGCCAGGCCGGGACGGTCGAAAGACCAGCGAACCTTCGGGAAGCGCAGTCAAGTAGATTGATCGGGCTCCTCCCTTGTGGAGGGAACGGTTCGGTGGGAAGCGACGCCTGAGCTGGTGAGCCAGGATCGAGAGCGGGTAGGTAGTCCGAAAGGTTCTATCAACCAGGTTACGAACACCGGCATATCCTTCGCTCGGCGCAGTGGGGGCTGGCAGCAATGCCGGCCCCCATTTCTTTTGCGGACTGGATTCAGCCAGCTGTCGCCGCGCGATCCAGCCAGCCCTTAACGCTTCCTTAGCTCGCTCCATTCAAGTTCCGGCCCCCGATCGCGTGAGGCTGTCATGTCGGAACTGTCGAAGTTGCGCGAAGATCATGCGACGCTCGCGCGGATGTTCCTGAAGCTCGAGCATATCATCGAGCAGCCGCATCCGCCGGCCGAGCTCGAGCTGTACGAGTTCCGCCGAAGCCTGATGTCCACCCTCATCGCGCACCTCAAGCTCGAGGATTGGGCGCTCTATCCCAGGCTGATCGACAGCGCGGACGAGGAAGTCTCGTGCGCCGGGCAGTCGTTCAAGGACGAGATGGGAGGCCTTGCACCGGCGTTCGTCTCCTATTGCGACCAGTGGACCGCGGCGGCGATCACCCAGAACTGGCCGGCCTACTGCGTGGACACGCGCAATATCCTCGATGCGCTCACCAATCGGCTCGCGCGTGAAAACCGCGAGCTCCTGCCGCTCCTCGAACGGATCGACCGCGCCGCCTAGTCCGCCGAGTTACCGACACAACGAAGCTCCAACGCGACCGGCGGCGAAACCCGCCTGCCGTTAGTGGATACGAAACCGAAATGCGGCGTTTGGGGATTCAGGTGGCGGCGGCAATGATGCCGTCGGAGCGGTGGGCGCGAAGGAGTACGATAGTGTTCCGCGTGATAGCCGCTCTCATGCTCGCCTCCGCAGCAGGTGCTTCAGTTGCTGCAGTCACCACCCCGAAAACCACCGCCCCGAGCGCGCGAGCGCCGGCGACCGAAACGGCGAAGAGCGATCCCAGCGATATGCTCGTCGCGAGCCAGCCGTGGTGGGAGAAGGTCACGGTGACGATCGCCGGCAACGGCAAGGCCGAATCGTGCAAGTACGAGTCGAGCCTCAAGCCCAACGCGCCGCAGGACTGCGACGTCGCGGACACCGGCGCGGCGGCGATGACCTCCGCCTCGGAACACTCCTCGGACAAGCAGGAATATACGAGGATCACGTTCGAGCGCCGGTTCGACCCGAATGCGCTTCCCGCGAAGGCGGACCTGCAGAAGGGCGATACGTTGCTCGGCGGGCAGGTGATGTCGCTCGCGATCAACGGCCGCGGCAAGGTCGATAATTGCAGGATCGTCGCTCAGTCGGGCGACATGCAGCCGCAATATGGCTGCGACGAAGCCTCTGCCGAGAAATTCCAGGCCAGCGCCCCGACCGGCGCGGCAGCCGTGCAGCATCAGGGCTATATGACCATCCTCGTCTACGGCCACTCAGAGCACATGGTGTGACGTTCTCGAGCTAGCCGAAGGCGCGGTCACGGCGTCCTGGGCAAGCTCAGGCGCAATCGATTCCGACCCTCTACGGTCTGATAGTGCGTGTAACTCGCCCAGGCACGGAGTAGCTTAAGACCGGCTCCGCCGCCTCTCGAACGGGTCGGAGCGTCAACTTTGGCCGAGGCGGGATCGAACGGCTTGCCGGGATCGGTGAGGATCATAACGACCTCCGCATCCGTCGCCGAAAGATCGATCGTGAACATTGCGTCGTCGCCCAGCCCTCCGTGATCGTACAGGTTCGTCACGAGCTCCTCGACGACGATCGCGAGCCGCGAAGCGTCAACTTCGGCGAGGGCGATAGCTTCCGCAAAGTTCCGGGCGGCAAGGGTCGCCTCGTGCACGGCCGTGGGTCCCGACAAGCTCAAGCGAAACGGGGCAGGAATTGAGTCGCGCGCGGGCACGCCATTGGGTATGACATGAACGGGGACCGGGCGGGAGACGAGCGATGGTTCGTGGAGCGCTTTTCCTGGGGGCACTGGTCGCGCTGACCTCTCCAGCGTTTGCAGAAATCGCGCGCATTAAATCGAGCAGCGGCGCTGCGATGATCCAGCGCGGGGCCAACCACCTTCCCGCCTCCACGGGTCAGGAGCTGCTGGCAGGC
This sequence comes from Sphingomicrobium sp., assembly GCA_036275975.1. Lineage (GTDB taxonomy): Bacteria > Pseudomonadota > Alphaproteobacteria > Sphingomonadales > Sphingomonadaceae > Sphingomicrobium. Next base: position 11,971 of record DASUCP010000201.1, on the reverse strand, counting down.
GACATGCTGGTGACAGGCAAGGACGGGCGGATCAGCCTCACCTTCATCGACAACACGCGGTTTGCCGTCGGTCCGAACAGCCGGGTTGCAGTCAGCAAGTTCGAATACGACCGGACGCGGCAGCAGGGCTCGTTCATCACGCAGGTCGATCGCGGATCGCTCGCGGTCGTGTCGGGAAAGATCGCCAAATCAGGGCGCGACGCGATGAAGGTCCAGACGCCCAATTCCCTCCTCGGAGTCCGCGGTACGCGGTTCATCGTCGAGGTACCGAAATGAGGGGCGGCGCGCTTGCGGCCAGCTTGTTTATCGGGCTCGCGGGTTGCGCCCATTCGTCGATGGTCCTGCTGCCTGACGAAGACGGCGGCCACGGCCAGGTCGCGATCCTGGAATCGCATGGCAAGCCGACCGACACGATCGTCGCCGAGGCGAATAGCCGCGCGGAGCTGGGAGACTCACACCCGTCGATCAAACCTTTGGCTCACGGTCTCAATGCGAAGGAAACGGCCCTCGTCGGCGATCTCCCGCCGCCGGCGAAGAGCTTCACCTTGTACTTCCTCGAAGGGACCACGGAGATGACTCCGGAGTCCCTTCCGGTGCTCGAGGAATTGCGCGCCGAAATCGCGAAGCGCCCCGGCGCGGACGTCCAGGTCACCGGTCACACCGACACGGTCGGCAGCGACGCGGACAATGACGCCTTGTCCCAGAAGCGCGCGGAAGAAGTCCTGAACTTCCTGGCCAGCAAGGGCTTCGACCGGTCGATCATGAGCGCCGTGGGTCGGGGAGAGCGCGAGCTCAAGGTCCCGACTGCGGACAATGTCAGCAGCCCAACCAACCGGCGTGTGGAAGTGATCGTCCGCTAGGCCTTGTCTGGACCGAGATAGCGAAGCGCCATTACCGTGAGATCGTCGGTCGGCTCGATGCCCGCTTCGAACGCGCGCACGGCGTCGCGCAAACGCTCGCACAGCGAGGTCGCGCTTCCCTTGTCGCGGCCGACTTCCTGCAGCACTTGCGTCCTTCCGTAGAGAGCGCCCTCGCGGTCCTGCGCCTCCGTGATGCCGTCTGTCACCAGGATCAACGCGTCGCCCTCCGACAAGGCCAGCTGCTCGACGGGATAGGGATATTCGACAAGGCCCAGCGGAGGTCCGCCTTCGAGCCGGTGGACCTCGACCTCGCCAGCAGCGGTCAGCGTAATTGGATCCTCGTGGCCGGCGCAGACAAGCTGGGTGGCGCCGGTTCGAAGGTCGACGATGCCAATGACCATCGTCACCGTCAGCGCTTCCCCGCCGCCGCGAAGCAGCTCGTCGTTGACGCTGGCGACCGCGGCGCCGAGGTCGGCATTCTCGCGGTTCAGCACGAAGGATGTGAGCGCCTTCGACATGGCCATGAAGAGCGCTGCGGGAACGCCCTTTCCCGTCACGTCGCCGATCAAAAATCCAATCCGGTCGTCGTCGAGCCGGGCAAGGTCGTAGAGATCGCCGCCGACCGACCGTGCGGGCTCGAGCAACGCGTCGGCATCGAGCCGCGGATCGACCGAGGCGAGCGCGGAACGCGTCGGCACCATGCTCATCTGGATTTCGCGCGCGGCGTGCAGTTCGCCTTCGGTCTTGGCCGCCGCGACCTGCTCCTGCACCAGTGCCTGCCGCAGCCGCTCGCGCTCGCGCCGGGCATCGGCGAAGAGGCCGATGACGACACCGGCGAGCGCCGCGCCGCCGATCTCGAATGGACGCGTTGCGTCAAAAAGGAGCGAGAGCCGGTTGAAAGCGAACCAGCTTGCGAGGGGCAAAGCGATGAAAGCTGCGGCTAGCGCGATCCTCGGCACCCTGCCGCCCCAGGCGCATGCGAGCGCAAGCGGGGCCATGACCAGAGCCAGAGCCCATTCCAGGGCGATCATCCATTGAGGCCGCGCGAGCCAACCGCCGCCAAGAATCGTGTCGACGGCTTCGGCCTGAACGGTTGCTCCGAAATTCTCGGCTGCGAGCGGAGTCGACACGATGTCCGACGTGCCTTCCGCCGCAAGGCCGACGAGCACGATCTTGCCGCGGAAATAATCCTTTGGAACGGCACCTCCGAGAATCGCCGAGGCCGAGACGATGTTGTCGGTCGGGAATTTGCCGAAGCGGAATTGCATCCTTCCCCGCGCGTCGATCGGAATCCGACGTCCCGCAAGCTCGACGCGATCGGGGAGCACGCGGAAACCCTGCGCATCGAGCGACAGCCGCGCGAGCTCGAGGGCGAGGCCGGGCATCGGCCGGCCGGCAACGCGCATGATCATGGGAACGGAGCGAACCGTCCCGTCGGGGTCGGGCTGGCCATTGATGAGGCCATGGCCCAGGGCCACGTCCTCGATCTCGGGGATCGCGGTGATGGCGGCCGGCCAGCTGTCGATGCGGCCAGGCAACTGGCCGGTTATTTGCGCGTCGACGGCAATCGAGCGGCCATCGCGAATACCCTCGGATGCGCCCGCGCGCGCGATGACGACCGGCGAATGACCGATCACCTGACCGAAGACCTCGTCCATCGACGGCAAAGCGGAAACCTCGCTCGATGCTGCCGGGCTGAGCTCCGGATAGAGCTTGGCGAAGAGGTCAGGCTTGGCCCGGTCCGGTTCCGGGAAAAGGACGTCGTACCCGATCACCTTCGCGCCTTGCCGGGAAATCTCCTCGGTCAGCCGGGCCAGATAGTAACGCGACCATGGCCACGGCCCGACCAGCGCCAAGCTTTTGTCGTCGATCAGGACGACCTTGATGTTCGAGGCGCTGATGGGGCGGGGGCTGACTCGTTGCCAGCGGTCGAAGAGCAGCCGGCCCGACTGCGCGCCGGTCGCGAGCGAGAGCAGCACCGCGAGGACCGTCATGATGGCCCAGGCGGGCCACACCCTGCTTCGCTTCGCAGGCTTAGAGACTGACTTCGAGCCCGTCATAGGCGCACAGCACCTCGAGCGGCGCCCCGTCGCGGCTCAGCTTCTCGTAGCGGAGGCTGTCTTCGTGCATCCGCTGGATTTCCTCATCGTCCTGGAACGGGTCGTGGTGGAAAAGAGCGAGGCGCCGGGCGTTCGCCTGATGGCATAGGTCGATCGCGACGAGGTTGCTGGAATGGCCCCAATCCTCCTTCGTCGAATTGCTGTCCGCGAGCGAATACATGGTGTCGCAAATGACGAGATCGGCTCCGCGGAAGAATTCGACGAAGGACGCCTCGCTGTCCATGTCGTCGACCTTGTGCTCGCTGTCGGTACTGTACACGACCGTGCGTCCTGCGGCGTTCCTGAAGCGATAGCCGAAGCTGTCATGCGGATGGTGCTGGCGTATCGCCGTCACCTGCAAGCCATCCACGTCGGTTTCCTCGGCCGGCTCGAGGATCTCGAAGCGAATCTTTGCGTCCCAAAACTTGAATGCCGACGGGAAGGAGATCTGTTCCTGCTGTCGGCGAAGCGCCTCCTCGGCATCCCTGTGGCAGGCGTAAATCACGATCTCGGAATCGTAATCGGAAGCGGGCAGGAAGGAAGGGAAGCCCATGATGTGGTCCCAATGCATGTGGGACAGGAAGAAATTGTATTTCTTCGGGCGGCCGCCCCGGCAGCGAACAGCCGCATCGCGGCCGAGTTCCTGTAGCCCGCTCCCCATGTCGCAGATGAAGAAAGCGTCTTCGCCGGCATCGATCTCGACACAGCTGGTTGCGCCGCCGTAGGTCGCACCCGCAGCGAAATCGATTTCGCTATCGATGAACCCGTAGGCTTCCGCATCGCTCGCAAAAGATTGTCCCTGCGCGATGCGAAGCGCGTTGGCGATCTTGGCCCGAACCTGTCGCGCCGTTACCGCTACCGGAAGCGTGCCTCGCGTTCCCCAGAAACGCACCTTGACCGGCTCGCCAGTCCTCCGGTCGGTCATTTTGCGCTTCCGGCGGGGAGCTCGCGATCGACGGGAAACAACTTGTCGTAGCGGCTGATGGCGAGGATCTCGCGCATCACGTCGGTCGGCAGCGCCAAGCGGATCGATACGCCCGCCGCACGCGCCAGCTGCTTGGCAAGCGTCAGCACCCTGAGGCCGCGCGACGACATATATTCGATCCGCGAAAGATCGATCACCATCGTGTCGCGGCTTTCCTTCGAAGCCTGGTCAATGCCTCGGGAGAGGTGCGTGCCGAATTCTTCCCAGGTGGCTTCGTCAACTCGGCCGACCGGTGCGACGATCAACGCCTCACCCACCGGAACGTATGAGACCTCCATGGCCGCCGCCCCCCGAATTGGACCGGAAAGTTCATGATGGATTGATGGCGCGGATGCAATTGGCTTCGCTTAACCTGAATTATCGTTCCGGTGGCGGAAGAGTCGTATTTTTGCGCCACGGCGCGAGGGCCGCATTATGGCGGACTATCGACTTTATTGTCTCGACGGTCGGAAACACATCTCGAGCGGCGAATGGATCGGGGCCATGAACGACGCCCAGGCGGTCGCATTCGCCAAGGCGAAGAAATTGAACGTTAGCGCGGAGCTGTGGGACCGCAACCGGCTAGTCGCGTGCATTCCCCCACATCTCGGCTAGGTCGCGCATCCTCCGCGCCGGCAGATGCTAGTTCTCGACGGATGTCGCTTCCAGGCGTTTCACTGGGGCGTAACGAACCTCAACCGCTGTTCTGGCTGGACGTGCGCCTGCAGATAGGCGGGGTCGAACTCCGCGCGGTCGACCAGCGCGTCCCAACGGGGTAGGCGGACGACCCGCTGATGCCATTCGACCAAGCCATCGGCCCGCAAGCTCTGTAGCGTTCGGTTGACGTGAACGGCGGTGAGCGCGGTAGCTTCGGCGAGCTGGGCCTGGGTAACCGGCAAGTCGAACACGAAATCGTTCTCCCCGGTGTGGGCCCGGAGCCGCGAGGCCATCTCGCACAGCAAGTGCGCGACGCGTGTTTTCGCATTGCGGCGGCCGACATTGACGACCCACTCGGCGAGGATCGCGGCATCGACCGTGCAATCGCGCCAAAAGGCTTCGGCGAGCGCGGGGTACCGCGCGGCTGCCGATCTGATCGCGCTGTGCGGCACGCGCAGGATCGTCGCCACCGATAGCGCCTGCAATGCCGAAGTCGCCTGCGGCTGCACGACGGAGTGCAAGTCGCAGATGTCGCCGGGGATGTGCATCGCCGTGATCTGCCTCCTCCCTTCGCCATTCTGGTCGAAGCGGCCGACGATCCCGGCGACCACCAAGCTCACATGGTCCACGCGTTCGCCGAGCGGCACGAAGTCCCGGTTGCTGTTCACCTGTTCGGCATGCCCGGCGAGATGCAGGACGGCTTGCTGTTCCTCCTCGGTGAGGACCGAGCGGCTGGTCAGCCGATCGAGGTATGGCTGCAGATTGGGCGTGTTCAAATATTGCATGAGGTGCTCCCGGAGTGCTGCAAGCGGGAGCGCATAAGATCTCTCAGCCACCGACGCCTGCTGGCGGAATGATCGGTGATAGTTCCGATACGAACGGCGATCAGGTCGGTTCCTGATCCTAATCTATGTGGCGATAACTCAGATCAGCAAAGCTACCTACATCAGCCTGCGGTAACCGATGGCGTTCAGCTTGTCGGTGAGCGACTTGGCCTCCGGGGTTCGCGCGAGGGCGGCGAGGCTACCCGCCGCCGCCGACCGCTCACAGGTCAGGGGAATCGCCAATTGCGGTCGAGCGCCGCACGGTTCATTATTGTAGCCGTCTGGAGGACGGGGCAATGGCCGTAAGGACCTCTTTCAAGCGCAGGTATGTGATCGCGGGCGGCGCATGTCTTTTCGTCGCTGCCGCGGCTTTCGGTTTGATGCGAATCTACCCCGCGCTCGGGCCGGTTGCCGGCACGATCACGCCGCAGCTTTACGTCGATTCGCTGCCCGGCGTCGGAATTCCGCCGCAGGGCAGGTTCGTGCTGGTCGATGCGTCTTCCGCCCGGCTGTACATGATCGAGGACGGGCGCGTTCAGGATTCGATGAAGGTGATCGTCGGGAAGCCCGACACGCCTACGCCGGCGCTGAAGGACAACTTGGGCTACGAGACCCTGAACCCCTACTGGCACGTAACTTCCGATCTCGCGAAGACGATCATCGCTCCGCGCGTGCTCCAGGAAGGCAACGCCTATCTCACCCGGCAGGGGTACGAGGTTGTCACGGCCTGGGGACCGAATGGGCAGGTGATTCCACCGGAGACAATCGACTGGAAAGCGGTGGCCGCTGGCGAAAGGAAAATCCTTGTGCGCCAACAGCCGGGGCCCGCCAATTCGCTGGGCCACTTCAAGTTCGACCTGCCGAACGGCGAGGGGATTTATCTCCACGATACTCCGAAAAAGGAGCTCTTCGCCCAGGACAAGCGCGACCTCAGCCATGGCTGTGTCCGTCTGGAGGATGCGGCGAGACTGGCGCGGTTCCTCCTCGGCAAGGATCCGCCCGCGGCATCCGCACCCGAGGAAAATGTCCCGCTTCCGAAGCCCGTGCCGATCACGATCAGCTATCTCGATGCCAGCAGCCAGCTGAAGCTTGCGATGCTGCAATAAGGGTTCGCGGCGGCTTCGAGGCCGCGCGGACTATTTCGTGAACAGCGTCTTCTGCAGGACGACGTGGACCCCCTTGTTGCGGTCGACGAGCTCGGTTTCCTCGACGTCGCCGGCGACGCTGATGAGCATGTAGGCGTCGTCGCGGCTCATCCCTTTCTCGGCGACAAGGAAGTCGATCATGTTGGTAAGCGCCTTGCGCGTCGCGCGGCTCAAATCGTCGTCGAAGCCCATGGCGATGTAAGCGGTCGGCGTTTCCGCCCGCGGGTAGGGCGATTTCATGCCCTTGTGCAGGATGAACTGGAGCGTGCCCGTCAGCGATGTCTCGAGCGCGGTGATGTCGACCTCGCCATTGCCCTGGGCCGCGTGGCCGTCGCCGACCTCGAACAAGGCGCCCGGATTGTAGACCGGGAAGAACACGCTCGTCCCCGCGACCAGCGACTTGTCGTCCATGTTGCCGCCGATGATCGTCGGAGGCGCGGAATCATAGCGGCCGAAGGAGACGGGCGGCGCAACTCCCATGCTGCCGAAGAAGGGGTGCAACGGCACGTCGATGCCGGGCGCGAAATGGCCGACCATCGTTTTGGCGTCCAGCGGGATGATCTTCACGCGGGAATAGGGAAAATCGTCGGTCAGGAAACCCGCGCCGTAGCGGAAGCCGTTGTAGGCGTAGGGAATCGCGAGATCGATCTTGAGGATTCGCACCTCGAGCGTGTCGCCGGGCTCGGCGCTCTCGATTGCGATGGGTCCGGTCAGGATATGGCCGCCGGGCCCACGCTCGGATTGCGGCACGCCATCATAGATCGCGCGGAGGCTCTGCTGGACGTCGCCTGGTGCGACGCCGGCCTTTTCGAGACCCGTTGGGCTGTTGGTCAGCAGTGTGTGAACAACGACGGTATCTCCGGACTTGATCGTCAGCACCGGCTTGGAGGTCGCGTCGTAATGGCCCCATGCGACGGTCCGGGGAGTCGCCGGGAGGTCGTATGTCGCCGCGCTCGCGCTTCCCGCGAGCAACGCACCAGCCAAAGCCACGAATTTGCGCATGAGGATTCCCCACCGTTTTGGACGACGATAACGGCGTCGTTGACGATGAGCTAGCGGCGGTGCGGGTCACAACCGAAGCGGCCCGGAGACCTGTGCCGAGCCGCTTCGTGCGTGTTTGCTGCGAGGTCAGGACAGTACGCTCACGCAATGGCGTTTAAACGAGTTGGCCGGTTGGGCGGTTCCTACGGCTGCGCGGGCTGCCGCCTCACTTTGGAGCGGGTTTCGTCGTGTCCTTGGGAAGGGGATGGCGGAACTCGGTCCACACCGCCGATTTGCAGATGATCTTGCATCCCGACACCTTAAGCTGGTGCTGGGATTCGCGGCGGATTTTCGCGCTCGCGTGCATGTTCATGTCCGGAATGAACAGCTTCCCCTGCCAGCTTCCGTCCTTGCGAACCTCGAGGTGGGTCAGCAGATGCGTCCCGACGAGATTAGGGGTCGCTTTCCTTGAGTCATGCTTGGCCTTGTCGCTTGCCCACGCGATCGTCCCGCATGGCTTGTGCCCGCAATTGGCGATTTTCATGATGCTGTTGCCGCCGGGACTCCGCCAAGTCCCGGCGATCGACGACGGATGATGCGACGGATGGTGCCCGGCCGCGGCAACGGCCAGAGCGCCGATCAAGGCAAGTCCCGGCATGAGTCCCCCTGCTGGAAAGCAGGAGGCCTATCCATCACCGGGCGGTCTCTGAAAATCCAGAGTTTCCCCGATGCCCGGCCTCAGGAGAGGCCGGGCCGACGCGAGGATCTCAGCCGACGATAATGTAGTCGTTCATGCCCATTTGCTTGTGAAGGAAGTGGCTGCAGTGCGCCTGGTAGGTGCCGCGCACGGGGACGAGCGTGATGCTCTTGGTCTCGTGCGGCTTCAGTTCGACCTCATTGTCATGCCCGCCCGAGACGACGCGCGCGTGCTGGAAGAAGCCGGGTGCGGTGAAATCGTGGCTGCTGCCGGACTCATTGACGAAGGTGAGCGTGACGGGCTGGCCGGCCGCGAGGCGGATGGGGTTCGGAGCGAAACCGAAGCTCCAGACCTTGACGGTGACCTGCGCGGGCTGCGCAACGGCGGGTGCGGTCATCACAAGCGAACATGCGGCGAGGGCCGCCAAACGAGGGATAATCATCGAACCTCCTTGTCGCCCTGCGCGGCGCCGAATAGCAGAATGTGCTGTCAGCGAAATGAATATCTGCGCGGCTCGCTCGGATAGCCGCGCCGGTGTATGGCCGTACGCCCAAGCGGGGGCGAATGGGGATCATCTTCCTCAGCTATGCGCGTGACGACGAGGCGTTCGCCGGGACGCTGGCGCGCGTGCTCGAAAGCGCCGGGCACGACGTCTGGTGGGATCGCCGCATCGATAGCGGCGAGGAGTTCGCGGCCGAGATCGAAGCGGCTCTCGAACGCGCAGACGTCGTTCTAGTCGCCTGGTCGTCGCATTCGGTGAAGTCCGCCTGGGTGCGCGACGAAGCGTCGGCCGGCCGCGAGGACGGTAGGCTGCTTCCGGTCTCGATCGACGGCTCTCGGCCCCCGATGGGCTTTCGGCAATATCAAACCCTCGACCTCGCCCGCTGGAAAGGCGGAAGCCGGGATGGTCGCACCGCCGAGCTTCTGAAGGCCGTTGACCGGCGCCTGAAAGGGAAGGGCGAGACGGTCGCGCACCGCACCGAACCGCGGCGGCCCGACGTTCGTGGCTGGCGAGTCTGGAGTGTGGCGGCCGCGCTGATGCTTGCCCTGGCCGCCGTCGCCGCGCTGCTCGTGCCGCGATTTCAGGCCAATGCGGAGCCGGCTTCGCTCGCCGTGCTTCCGTTCAAGAACATGTCCGCAGGGGCGCCCTATTTCGCCGAAGGAGTCGCCGAGGAAATCTCCGACCAGCTTTCGCGCGAGCCGCAGTTCAAGGTCACCGGGCGGACCTCGGCGGACCTGTTCAAGGATGCCGCCGACCTCCGCGACGTTGGGCGAAGGCTGCACGTCGCTTACGTGCTGGAAGGCAGCGTACGGTCCGCGGGGCAGCAGGTCCGGGTCGACGTCGCGCTGGTCGAAACCAAGAAGGGCGTGCGGCTGTGGTCGCAGGATTTCCGCGGCAGCCTCAACGACATGTTCGCGATCCAGGACAGCATCGGCGTGCAGGTTGCAGCGCACGTCCGCCGCCAACTGATCCGCGCGCCTGAGGCTTCGACAATGAAGACGAGCGGCGAGGTTTATTCGCTCTACGTGACCGCGCGCGCACTGATGCGGCAGCGCGAACCAGGCAAGCTCGACGCCGCGCTCGACCTGTTGAAGCGGGCAGTGAAGCTCGACCCGAATTACGCGCCGGCGTGGGCGCGGCTCGCGCTCGCCGACCAGCTCGACGAATTTTACAATGGCGTCGAGCCGGGCGACCCGGCACGCACCGAGCAAATTCGTTATGCCGAGCATGCGATTGCGCTCGCTCCCAAGCTTGGCGATGCGCATGCGGTTCTCGGCCTTTTTCTGAGTGATAGCCTGGACCCGCGAGAGACTCGCCGCGCACGGCAGGAACTCGAAACTGCAGTGACGCTCGACCCTGGCAACGCAGAGGCATGGTACTGGCTTGCAAGCCTGCGCGGCGGCAACCTCGAATTCGAAGGAGCGCTCGACGCGCTGCGGCGAACGGCCGGCATCGACCCGTTCTTCGTGCACACGCAGCACCTCCCGCCCCTCGCATGGGAAATGGGCTTTCGCGACGAGGCCGCGCGGGTTCTCGGCAACATCATCGCAAACAGCCCCGATGCCTTCATACGAGAGACGGCGCGAGCGCAGCTCGCCGGCCTGAGATACGATCTCTCTGCCGAATACACGCACGCGAAGGCCGCGCGAGGCATCGCTCCGGCGGACCTCAAGAATGTCGCCGAGGAGCGCATGGCGGGCACGCTGATGCGGCTAGGCCTGTTGGATGAGGCGGAGCGGTACGCGGAGAAGCCGCTTGTGGACCTGAGGCGCGGGAAGTTCAGCTTTCCAAAGGGCCTCCCGCAAGCCTTTCCAAGCGCCTCCGCCTTCTGGCTGTTCAATGTGGATGAAGAGCATCTGGTGAACCGGGTGGCGGTGAAGACCGGGAGGTCCAGCCAACTCGTCACGCTTTATGACGGCGCATTTTCGTCTCCCGACGACATGGCTCGCCGTTACCCGCGGTTCGGTTTCGTGATGAACGCGCCGGTGCTGGCGCTCGCCCTTCAGCAGGTGGGCCGCGGCCACGAGGGCGCGCGCATCATCGTGATCGCCGACGGGCTTTGCGCGGAGGCAATGCGGGCCGGACGAACGCCGGTCGGCTTCCGGGTGCTATGTTCGCGTGTCGCCGCACTTGCGGGCCGCAACGAGGACGCGATCCGCATGCTACAGCAGGCGGTGAAGGAAGGATGGCGTCCGTCTGAAGGCGAATATCCGGCCGTCACCGACGAGCCCGCCTACGCCAACCTGCGCAGCGATCCGCGGATGAAGCGCATCGACGCGATCATCGCCGGAGACATCAATCGGGAGCGGAGGGAGCTCCTCGCGTCCGGCCTTTGAGCGAAAAAGAAGGGCGGCGCGGAGAAAGGGATAGCCGCGCCGCCCTTTTGCGTATGCCGTCAGTGAGGGGAAAACCCCTGATCGGCAATGCGCCACTTTACTCCTCAGGCGAGCACTGCCGTATCGGGGTTAATCCCGATAAATCCGGGCAAGAGTAAGGTCGCCGAGCTAACCTGAGATATATTGTTCCGTTCCCGTTACATCGTAATGTTGCCGCGATGACCGGCGGCAATGTGATCGAACGCGCCTTCGAGCTCGCCCCCGAGTGCGGCTCGCTGGCCGAGCTCAAGCGGCGGCTGATCCGCGAAGGCTATTTCCAGGTCGAGGCGCACTTGAGCGGCCGCCAGATCAAGTCGCAGATCATGCCGCTCCTCAATCCCGAGCCGAACCACGGCATGCCCAAGGGCTGTTGATCAGCCCCCTTCGGGAGCGGGAGTGGCGCCGGGGCGGCATGCGCCGCACTTAATCGAGGTCAATTCTTACGCCTTATGCAAGCTGGCGGCGGACATGGGAACTCGATCTTAACCAGGCTTCGGAGAGTGCGTCGGAATGATGCCTCTTGTCGCGCAATTGAGAACCGAGCGTGACGAAGCCGACCAGCGTGGCGCCATCCGCCGGACGCTCAACCTCCAGGTCGGATCGCAATATCTCGAAGCCGAGGCGCTGGTCCTCATCCACAATCTCTCGCAGAACGGCTTGCTCATCGAGACGCTGGCCCCGCTGAAGCTCGGCGAGACGATCGAGGTCGAGCTGCCCGAGGCGGGGGCGACGGCAGCGCGGATCGTCCGGCGCGATGGCGATCATTATGGCTGCCGCTTCATTGAGCCGATTTCAAAGGCGGCAGTGAGCGCGGCGATGCTGCGCTCACCTGCGACGCTCGTGCCTGAAGCCTCAACTCCACCGCCC
>DASUCP010000200.1:0-4560 GCA_036275975.1 Sphingomicrobium sp. | reverse complement strand
GGTGGAGGCGCGCTTGCGATCCTTGCGCTCGGTGCTGGGGCGTTCGCCCTGTCTCGGCGTCGCCGTCATGAGGACGAGGAGGTCTGGGAACACGAATACGTCGAACCCACGGCGGAGGCCGAACCCGTGGTCACTCCGCGCTACGATGCCGTTGCGAAGCACGAGCCGCCGATGATCGCGCCTGAGCCGTCAGCCTTTGGCTGGGGAGCCAGCCAGGCACGCGAAGAGCATATTGCAGGCTCCGGCGACGATCGGCGCCCGGGCGAAACCTGGGTGGAGCGCGCCTATCGCGGACCGACCGCGGACAATCCGTCGCTGTCACTTCGCAAGCGCCTGAAGCGCGCGGCCTTCTTCGACAAGCGCGAGCGCGAGGCGGCTGAAGGCCGGGCCGCACCCGTCGAGTCCGATGCGGGCCTCCCGGAGAATGTCACCGACAGCCGGGAGCTCGAAGCCGCGTAACCGTTTGGATCTTAGTCACAAGGCGAGGCCGCCGCTCGGAAACGGGCGGCGGTTTTCGCGTCTTGCCTCAGATTAAAATTGCGTGAGGATTCGACCGGCCCCAGCCGAGAAGATTGCTACGTCAACGGAATGATGACAAATTGCTGGTAGGGGCTTCGATCGACCGCGGGGCAAAAGGCGGCCGATGGGGAGGGATTGAGTTGGAGCCGATTCGGCTGGTTTTGATGTTTCTCGATGGACCGAAGGAAGGCGAGAACGACTTCCTCGACTTCCCGTCGATCGACGAGGCCATCGCCTACGGCCGCGAACTCTTCGCCGACCCCAAGGTCCAGCTCGAAGGGATCGAGGACCTTGCGGGGAAGCTCGTCATCAGCTTCGACCATTTGAACGATCTCTGCGGCACTCCGCACGCGATCCCCGCGCGCCGATACGGCTGAGCCCACCGGCCGGCCGTTCCTAACTCACATTAGGGTTTGCCCCGATAGCGACGCTTCGCCGTCGCGCTACGGCTGTCCTCGCCAATTCGCAGGGGAGCAGCGTCATGAGAAAGCTTGCGGCCGAATTGCTCGGGACTTTCTGGCTGGTCTTTGGAGGATGCGGAAGCGCGGTCATCTCGGCTGCATTCCCGGACGTCGGGATCGGCCTCCTCGGCGTCGCGCTCGCCTTCGGGCTCACCCTTCTCACCATGGCTTATGCGATTGGCCACATTTCGGGCTGCCATCTCAATCCCGCGGTGACGCTGGGTCTCTTCGCCGGTGGACGCTTCCCGGCAAAGGAAGTCGTTCCTTATTGGGTTGCGCAGGTCGCGGGTGCGATTCTCGCCGCGGCGCTCGTGCTGTTCATCGCCAGCGGCTCGCCGGGGTACGACATTGCTTCAAACGGGCTCGCGCAGAACGGCTACGGCGACGCTTCGCCCGGGCATTATTCAATGGCGGCGGGCTTCGCGTGCGAGGTTGTGCTGACCGCGGGCTTCATCCTTGTCATCCTCGGCTCGACCGATAATCGCGCGCCGGTCGGCTTCGCGCCGATAGCGATCGGGCTCGCGCTGACGCTGATACACCTGGTCAGCATTCCGGTGACCAACACGTCGGTGAACCCGGCGCGGAGCACCGGGCCGGCGCTGTTCGTTGGCGGCACCGCGCTCCAGCAATTGTGGATGTTCTGGCTGGCCCCGCTGATCGGCGGGGTGATTGGGGGCCTCACCTATCGGGCACTGTTCGCAGAAGCGAGGGCACGGCCCGATATCCAAGGCGGCTGAACCAGCAGGCAATGGCGAGGACCCGCTCGGCCGAGCCGACCCTCGCCACATAAGCACTACTCCCCTCCCCGAACGGCCCAATAACAGGGGGGATTCGACCGCTCGGCGCGCGCGTTAGCCCAAGCCGCCGGGAAGCCCTTTTCATTCCGCGCCAGGCTTCGCGCAGTTCGCGCCACCCGCCTAATTCTTCGGCGACGTCTGCACGTCCTTGGCCATGCTGTCGGAAATCGCCGATCGCTGGGCGCCGGCGTGCAGGTTTCGCCGCACGTCGTAGAAGCCCTTGAGGAACGCCAGGTCCCAGCTGGTCATCGTGATCGGAGTCTCGCCGCCCTCGGGGACCTCGAGCACGTGGAGGATGGTCGGGGCGCCCGAATTGCCGAGCCGCGCAGGGTCCGCTCCAGTGAGCGCGCGGATCGCCGCATAATCGGCAAGCTGGGTGACGGTGAGCCCGGTCAGCGCCCTGCGTTCGATCACCACCACCGCCGCATCGAACTGCGGCCGGACCGCCTCGGTCAGGCGCGATGAGCCTTCGATGGTGCGGTTGATGTATTGGCCCGTGCCGGGATCTTCATAGAGGTCCTGCCCGGCGGCGTTGATCGGCGGCCCGCGCAGTTGCCAGGCGGCCGCGGGTCCCGGCTCGCGCTCAAGATCGCGGATCCGCTCGCGGGTCATGTCGCCGAAATATTCACCGTGGTGGCGGCGGAGCTCATCCATGAACGCCTTCTTGTCGGAGGTGACGATGAGGATGACGTTCGCATCGCAATTGCGGTCCTCGACGACGATGCCGGCAGCCTTGGCGACGAGGAGCATGCGCTGCTCGACGGCCTTCGCCTGGGCGGGTGCGAGACCGACAACGGCGGGGCACATCGAATGTTCGAAGCGGCTGATCTGGCCCTCCCACAGGGTCGGAGTGAGGGCGTGGACGAAGTCGGAGACGGCCTGGCGTTCATTGCGCTGGCCGGTGACCACAATCGCTTCGCTTCCCGAACCGCTCGCAGGCGGAGGAGCCGGCTGAGCGGCAGCGGGCGCAGCCAAAGCCGCGGCGACGAGAGCCGTGAAGAGCTTCAAATGCAGACTAATCCCTCCCGCACACGTCGGGAGTGCCGGCCGAGGACAGCGATGCGAACGTATCCGTGGTTGAGGTGTGAATGCTGATCGTCTCCGGTCCGCAGTGCCTCAGCTGAAAGCGGACCTTGCGCGCCTTGAAGTCCAGCGAGATGCGCCGGAACGATTCGAGCACGTCGGTCCCGATCAGCAGCGACGGCTGCTCCGACAGGCCGAACAGCTTGAACGGCGGCACGTCCGCGAATGCGATCGGGATGTTGCGCAGCGTGATCGTTCCGATTTGGAGCTCGCCGACTAGCGCCAGCTGGAGCGGAACCGTGACTCCGGTGACGCCTGTCGCCTCGACATTCCAGAAGCGGTCGCGATTGCGGCGTAGGAGCTGGTCGCGCAAGGCGCTGTTGCCGATGCTTATTTCGGAGCCGGTGTCGATCACCGCATCGAGCCGTATGCGGCCTGCCCGGACCTGAGTCAGGATCAACTGCCCGCGCTTGCGCTTGGCGGTAATCACGATGTCGTCCGGTGAGAAGGGCGGCGGCTTGGCCGCGTCCTCGACCTTGATCAGGTGCTTCTCGAAATCCATAAGCAGCCGTTGCCTGAAAAGCGCGTCGATCCCGATCAGGCCGTCGCCGCCAAGATCGGATTCGCGGAGCGCCGGCAGCATGAGATCGCTGACTGTGGTCGGACCGACGGTGAGCGCGGCGACCTTCACCCGGTCAACGAGGTCGCGCGAGGTGGTGGCGTTGAGGATCGCCGGGGTGCCGAGCGGCAGCTCGAGGTTGTGGGCGATGCGAAGGCCCACCGCGGAAGTGTCGGCGCCGCTGTCGACGATGAAGTGATAGGGCCCGCGGCCGTTCACCATCACGTCGACATTGAGCCGCGTATCGGCTTCGCGCGCCTTGATGTTCGACCCGCCGATCGCGAGTGTCGGATCGATCACCGCCGGCGTCAGCGGCGGCACGTTCGGCGGGATGGAGGCGGGAGCCGGCGTCGGCTTGGCGATCACCGGAGGCGCGGAGGAAGCCCAAGCATCGCCGGCAACGCCCGACATCGTCAGGCCCAACGCCAGGACCAGGGCAGCGCGACGCGTGGCCATACGGCCTCTCCTCAACCGGACAGCTAGACTTCCTATCGTGAACCGGGGCTGTCCTTCCATGCCATATTAGACGCACGACGCGCCTGTTCGACGACGGAAGGTTCGGCGGATTCGGAAGGGTCCCCGCCCGGCGGCGGGGTCGGCCGGACGCGAAGCGCCTACTTCTTCGTCGGCGCCGGTGCCGGCTGCTTGGGCGCCAGGCTCTGGACCAGGTCCATCTTCGCCTTGAAGCCGCTGATGCAGTTGTTCATCAGCCCGCCCGCGCTCTTCTCGTCGATCGTCTTCACCTGCGCGTCGAGGAGAGTCTTGAGCTGCGGCGCGGTCGCATTCTCGCTGATCCGGCCGAGGTAGAAGTACATCGAAGCCTCGGCGAGCTTCTGGGCGTTCGTGTCCTTGGCGTCCTGCGCGAAGGCGTTGCTGAGGATCAGGCACTGCGCATCCTTGGCGCTCTGCGCCAGCGCTCCGCTGCTGGTCATGAGCAGCGCCGCCGCGGCTGCGATCCGAAAAGCGTTCATCGTGAGATTCTCCATGGATTTTCTGTGAGTTGGTTTTAGCCCGCTTACTCCGCCGCGGGCATATATTTTCGTCGGCTTTTCACTCCAAAGCTCGACAAATGAGCGGTTCCAGCGGGACGTAAAGTAGCGATTCTGACTCTGCAATGAGCGAAAACCCGAGTCACGGGCGC
>DASUCP010000199.1:0-7692 GCA_036275975.1 Sphingomicrobium sp. | reverse complement strand
GACGAGGTCGCTGTTCCAGATGAGGCTTCGGTCGGTGACGTGGACATCGGCCATGCGCGAGAAGACCTGATCGATCTTCTGCACCCCTTCCGCGAGCGTCCGGTCGGTGCGGAAGACGGCGCAGTCCGACTGCATCGTGCGCTGCATGTCGAGGCGGATCTCGGCGGTCGAGCTGCCGCCTTCCGCATGACGGAACTTGTCCAGGCGAGTGAGAGCGAGCTCCGCCGCGTCGTCCTTCAGCGGTTCGGGCAAGGCGTCCTTCTTCACCACTTCGTTGAGGCGAATGCCCGCAGCGCGGCCGAAGACGACGAGATCGATGAGGCTGTTCGATCCCAGGCGGTTGGCGCCGTGGACGCTGACGCAGGCCGCTTCGCCGACCGCGAACAAGCCGGGCACGACCGCGTCCGGGTTGCCGTCCTTCAGGGTGACGACCTCGCCGTGATAGTTCGTCGGGATGCCGCCCATGTTGTAGTGAACCGTGGGGACGACCGGCACCGGCTCGCGGGTCAGGTCGACTCCGGCGAAGGTCTTCGCCGTTTCGGTGATGCCCGGCAGCCGCTCGTGCAGGATCTTCGGATCGAGATGGTCGAGGTGAAGGAAGATATGGTCCTTGTGCTCGCCAACGCCGCGACCTTCGCGAATTTCCATCGCCATCGAGCGTGACACGACGTCGCGGCTGGCGAGGTCCTTCGCGTGAGGGGCGTAGCGCTCCATGAAACGCTCGCCTTCGCTGTTCGTCAGATAACCCCCCTCGCCGCGCGCGCCTTCGGTAATCAGCACGCCGACGCCGTAGACCCCGGTGGGGTGGAACTGGACGAACTCCATGTCCTGGAGCGGCAGGCCGGCGCGGAGCACCATCGCATTGCCATCGCCGGTCTGCGTGTGTGCGCCGGTGCAGGAGAAATAGATACGCCCGTAGCCGCCCGTGGCGATCACCACCGCCTGGCTGCGGAAGCGGTGGATCGAACCGTCGTCGAGGTTCAGCGCGACGACACCTCGGCACACCCCATCTTGCATGATGAGATCGAGCGCGAAATATTCGATGAAGAAGTCCGCGTCATGCCTCAGGCTCTGCGAATAGAGCGTGTGTAGCATCGCATGGCCGGTGCGGTCGGCGGCGGCGCAGGTGCGCTGCGCCGGCGGGCCCTGGCCGAAGTCCTGCGTCATTCCGCCGAACGCCCGCTGATAGATCTTGCCTTCGTCGGTGCGGCTGAACGGCAGGCCCATATGCTCGAGCTCGACCACCGCCGCCGGCGCCTCGCGGCACATATATTCGATCGCGTCCTGGTCGCCGAGCCAGTCGGAGCCCTTGACCGTATCGTACATGTGCCACGTCCAGTGGTCCGGGCCCATGTTGCCGAGGCTCGCGGCTATCCCGCCCTGGGCTGCAACGGTGTGGCTTCGGGTCGGGAAGACCTTGGTGATGCAGGCGGTCTTCAGGCCATGCTCTGCCGCCCCCATCGTGGCGCGGAGACCGGAGCCACCGGCCCCGACCACCACCACGTCATAGGTGTGGTCGACGATCTGGTAAGCGCTCATCCGATCGCTCCGAACGCGATGGTCGCGAGCGCGAACAACGCCATCGCTCCGCCGCCGACGGCCAGGAAAAGCAGCAAAGTGTTGATCACGAAATTGTTGCCGGGCTCATGGACGTAATCGTCAACCGTGACCTTCACGCCATCGAGCGCGTGCTTGAATCCGACGATGATCAATAGCGCCATGGGAATCGCTCCGCTGGGCGCATGCAGCCATTCGAGGACCGTCGTCCGGTCGAGCTTCGGAAGCAGCAGCAGCGAAACGATGAACCAGACGCCGAGCAGCAGAAGCGCGATGCTGGTCACGCGCTCGGTCAGCCAGTGCTCGCCGCCCTCGCGCGCGGAGCCGAGGCCGCGCACTTTGCCAAGCGGAGTGGAGCTTTCGCCGATGCTCATGGCCGGACCTCCAGCAAATAGACCCATAGCGCCGCGGTGAGCAGCACCGAGCCGACGATCGTCAGGATCGCGAAGGTCTTGTTGATACTGAGCTCGAACGCCGCGCCGGTGTCCATGCTGAGGTGGCGGATGCCCGACAGCAGATGCTGGAAGAAGCTCCAGGTCAAGCCAACGAGGATGATGATGCCGATCGGATGATGAGCCGCTTTTTCAAAGGTCTCATAGGGCGCGGCTCCCCGCGAAAGCGCCATCAGCCACCAGGTCAGGATCGCGAGCCCGGCGACCGACAGCGCGATGCCCGTCGCGCGGTGGAGGATCGAAACGACCATGTGAGGGCCCCAGCGCCAGATCGTCAGGTGTGGGGAAAGAGGGCGAGGTCTCGTGCTTGCCATGGCCCCGGCGCTTAGGGCGCGCTCCTGCGAGAGGCAAGTTTCGGAAGTTCGCCTAACCGCCTCTTAACCATTCTGCGGCAAGAGCATGCCCCAACAAGGCGAATGCGAATGACGGAGAGCGGATCGATGAGCGAGACTGGACAGCTGCAGCAGCTGACGGACCAGCAGGTCAAGGCACGGCTGGCGGCCTACAATCCGGACGGGTCGCTCGACCGCGACATCGCGTTTCTTCGCGAGAATGCGGCCGACCTCATCGCCGAGGAGATCAGCGCGCAATTCGGACCCGAACGCGCCGGGCTCTATGCGTCGGTCTATTCCGGCAACGTCAACGCCGATTGGATCCAGGGGATCGCCGAATACGGCCGCCGCATCTATCGCGAGAAGACGTCCGTTCCGGTGTACATGGCGGCTCGCGCGGACACTGCCAGCCGAATCATCGCGCGCATTGTCGACCGCTTCTCGAACGATCTGCACAAGCTCAACGAGTGCCTCAGCGCGTTCCTTCGCATGAAGACCTACGAGACCGACATCATCCTCGCTCAGGTGGCGCTCCTCGAAGCGATCGACGCGGCGGAATCGCGTGGGCGTGAGAGCGAGAACTTCGAGCGCCGCGTAGCCGAGCTGGTTCGCGCCAGCACCGACCAGTCGAAGCAGCTGACGGACCGCACCCGTTCCACTGCTGCTTCGGCACGCGGGATGCTCGGCAAGACGAGCGAAGTCGCTGCGGCAGCCGAACAGTCGGCCGTCGCGATGCGCGAAGCGGCCCAGACTGCCGCGGGCCTGATCCGCGCGATTGAGGATGCCCGCGCCGAGGTCGAGGTCGCCGCTGGCGTCGCCACCCGCGCGGGAGACCAGGCGAGCCAGGCCGTGAAAGTGAGCCAGGCGCTGTCCGCGCACGTCGAAGCGATCGAATCGATCCTGAGCCTGATCCGCGACATCGCTGGTCAGACCAACCTCCTCGCGCTGAACGCCACCATCGAAGCGGCGCGCGCCGGCGATGCCGGCCGCGGCTTCGCGGTCGTCGCCCAGGAAGTGAAGAGCCTCGCGTCTCAGACCGCTCGCGCGACCGACGACATCACGACAAAGATCACGGCCATTCAGCAGGCGACGAAGCAGACCGTGGAAGCCAACGGCTCGATCCAGGGCACCGTCGAAGAGGTTCAGACGTCCGCCGACCGAATCCGCGAGGCGATGGAGCTGCAGGCGCAGACGGTGACCATGATCACCGCTGCGGTCGACGAGACCGCGCTCGCCGCCGACTCGATGAGCTCGACCATTGCCGCCATCCGCAGCGACACCGAAAACGTCGCCAAGGACATCGACCAGGTGGAGCAGGGCTTCGGCCGCTTCTCCGAGCAGATCGCCAACTTCAAGTCGACGGCGAAGGAATTCGTGAGCGGAATCGCCGCCTGATTCTTCCCCCGCCCCGCGCTCGGCGCTAGGCGGAGGTCATGAACATCCTCATCACCGGAGCGAGCCGCGGCATCGGCGGCGCGGCGTACGCGCTGCTCAAGAAGGCCGGCCATAATGTCGTGGGCCATTCGACGAAAGGCAGCGACACCCTCATCGCGGGAGACCTTACCGACCCGTCGTCGCCGCGTGACATCTGGGATACGGCGCTCGACGAGCTTGGCGGCGAGATCGATGTGCTCGTCAACAATGCCGGCATCTACGAGGCGGTCGCCGACAATGCGACCGACGACGAGTGGCACGCCGCGTGGAATCGCACGCTGACCATCAACCTCCAGGCTGCGGCGGATCTCAGCCGGCTGGCGGTGTCGCATTTCCTCGATCGTGGCGGCGGCGGACGGATCGTGAATATCGCCAGCCGCGCCGCGTTTCGCGGGGATTCATCTCAGCACTGGCATTATGCGGCGTCGAAAGGCGCAATGGTGAGCATGACCCGGACAATCGCTCGTGGATACGCCGCTGAGAACATCCTCTGCTTCGCCGTCGCGCCGGGTTTCACCGTTTCCGAGATGACCGAAGAATATTTGCGGGGCCGTGGCGGCGCTCAGATCGTCGCCGACATCCCGCTCGGCCGAGTCGCGTCGACCGATGAGGTTGCCGAGGTGATCCGGTGGCTCGCGACGGACGCTCCCCCTTCGGCGACCGGCAGCGTCATCGACGTCAATGGAGCCAGTTACGTTCGTTAGCCTCGCCTTCTTCGCCGCGGCGCAGATCGTCGTTCCGCTGGGGAAGCCTCCGGCGATCATCGAACAGCCGATCGCTCCGATCGAAACTGCCGGCCCGCGGTTCGCCGCCGAGTGCAAGGACTGGGACGACTGGGACAAGCCCGCGCCCCCGGTCCGGATCCACGGCAACACGTACCTGGTCGGCACCTGTGGCATCTCCTCGATCCTGATCACGGATCGTGCCGGCGACATCCTCATCGACGGCGGGCCCGAGGATGCAGCGGGGCTAATCGCGAACAACATCGAAAGCCTCGGCTTCAACCTCCACGACGTGAAAATCCTGCTCTACAGCCACGAGCATTCGGACCATGTCGGCGGCCTTGCCAAGCTGCAGCAACTGACTGGCGCTCAAGTCTATGCCGCGCCGGCGGCCGCGAAGGTGCTCGAGACCGGGTTGGCGAGCCCCGACGACCCGCAGCAGGGCATCAACAAGCCCTTCCCCGGCGTGCGGGTCGATCACATCCTGAGCGACGGCGAGCAGGTGCGGCTGGGAAACACGATCGTCACGGCCGTCGAAACTCCGGGCCATACGCCAGGCGCGCTGACCTGGCATTGGGGCAGCTGCGACGGCGGCGTCTGCCGGCAGATCGTCTATGCCGACAGCCTCACGCCGAAGACCAATGATAGGTACCGCTTCAGCGACCACCCGGCGTACCTCGCCGCGTACCGCGCCAGCATCGCCAAGGTCGCCGCCCTCAATTGCGAGATCCTGCTTTCGCCGCATCCCTCCGCCAGCGACCTGGTGAAGCGGCTTGGCAGGGGCCAGCCGCTCGACGATCCGAACGGTTGCCGCAATTACGCTGCCGACCTCACCAAGCAGCTCGATGAGCGATTGGCAAAGGAGCGCGCCGGCCAAGCCAATCCCAGACAATGAGCTGGCGGGTGACGATCGCCTGCTCGCGTGCTGAGGGCGAGGCGATCGGCGCAATGGAAGAGCTGCGGGGCTTCGGTGACAATCCACCGGTCCTGGTCGCGGATGAGCTCGACGAATCAAAGCCCGAAGACTGGCTGATCCACGCTTACTTCGACCATGAGCCGAACGCCGACGAGCTGAAGCTGCTCCAGCAGCTGGGCTCGGGTACCTTGCACCTTGAGCAGCTGGGCGAAGCCGACTGGGTGACGATGAGCCAACAGGGGCTTCAGCCGATTCACGCCGGGCGCTTCTACGTGCACACTCCGATGTACCCGTCGCGGCCGCCGGGCACGATCGCGTTCGAGATCGATGCGAGTCTGGCATTCGGCACCGGTCAGCATGCGACGACAAGCGGCTGCCTCGCCGCCCTGGACAGCCTGCAGCAGTCCGGCGCGAGCTATGCGAACATTGCGGACATCGGGACCGGCACCGGCCTTCTCGCCTTCGCCGCGCTCGCGCTCTGGCCCGATGCGAAATGCATCGCGACCGACATCGATCCTGTCGCGATCGACGTCGCGCGGGACAATGCCACCATCAACCACGTGAGGCTCGGCCACGGCGCGGGCGAGCTCTTGCTGGCGCCGGCGGACGGCATGGATTCGCCGCTGCTGTCCGCGCGAGCGCCGTTCGACCTGATCATCGCCAACATCCTTGCCGGACCGCTGATCGAACTCGCGCCCGATTTTGCGAAAGCACTCGCACCGGGCGGGACGATCGTTCTAGCAGGCCTCCTCGACACGCAGGCCGACACGGTGATCCACTCGTATGAAAGTGAAGGCTTGAGGGCGCGCGCCCGCGGCTTCGGTGAGTGGCCGGT
Organism: Sphingomicrobium sp.; assembly: GCA_036275975.1. GTDB lineage: Bacteria > Pseudomonadota > Alphaproteobacteria > Sphingomonadales > Sphingomonadaceae > Sphingomicrobium. The sequence continues at coordinate 1,444 of DASUCP010000199.1, read as the reverse complement.
GCTGGTCTGCGAACGGATGCGCTAGCCACCCTTCCCTCTTGTCTGTCCGGCTAGCGGCTGCAATCAGCCGTGGCATGAAGCTCTTCCTCGTCGCCGCTCTGCTCGCCAGTTCCGCCACCGCGTTCGCCGCGCCTGTCACGCATCATGCGAAGGCGCGCGCCGCGCATCCGCCCAAGACGGAGGCGGCGAAGAAGACGGACGCGACCCAGCCGCTCAAGCCCTTCTTCCAGCCAAGCGAAGTGCGCTCGACCGGCACCGTAACCGTCGGCGGGCAGCCGATCGTGTTTGACGCCATCGCGGGAACGCTGGTCGTGCACGCCAAGGATTGGTCGGACACCGACGCGCTCGAGGCCGACGCGGACAAATCCGACAAGGACAAGGACACGCCCAAGCCCGAAGCCTCGATGTTCTACACTGCTTACTTCAAGCAGGGCGCTCCCAGCGCGAGCCGGCCGATCACCTTCCTGTTCAATGGAGGCCCCGGCTCATCGACGGTGTGGCTCCGCATGGGCGCGTTCGGTCCGGTGCGAGTGCAAACGGTCGATACGCGGCACACCAACTCCCCCTACTCCACAGTCAACAACGACCAAAGCCTGCTCGACGCGAGCGACCTCGTTTTCATCGACGCTCCCGGCACCGGCTTCAGCCGCGTCGCCGGCAAGGACAAGGAGAAGGCTTTTTACGGCGTCGACCAGGACATCCACGCGTTCACGGATTTCATCACGCAGTTCCTGACTAAGTACGACCGTTGGCGCTCGCCCAAATATGTGTTCGGCGAGAGCTACGGGACGATGCGCGGAGCGGGCCTGACGCTGGCGCTTCAGAATGCCGACGTCGACTTGAACGGCGTGATCCTGCTGTCGGACATTTTGAATTGGGACTTCATGCCCGACGATCCGCAGCTGAACCCGGGCATCGACATACCGTACGTGGTCGCGCTGCCAACCTATGCCGCGACGGCCTGGTACTTCAACAAGATCCCCAATCGTCCGGCGGACCTGCAGGCGTTCCTCGCCGGCGTCGAGCAGTTCGCGACGACGGATTATCAGCAGGCGCTGCTCAAGGGCGACGACCTGCCGGATGCCGAGCGACAGCGCGTCGCGCAGCAGCTCGCAGGCTACACCGGCCTCCCGGTTCCGTACCTGCTCAAAACCAACCTTCGCATCGAATATGGCGCCTTCCAGAAGGAGCTGTTCGGCGATCAGGCGCTGACCACCGGAACGCTCGACACGCGCTTCGTCGGAGCGACTCTCGATCCCCTAAGCAAGGTCGCGAGCTACGATCCGCAAGGCTCGGCGATCGGCGCTGCCTATATCGCCGCGTGGCACAATTACGTCCGCGACCAGCTCCACTACACGCCCGACATCCAGTTCAAGTCGGGTATCCCGATCTACGGCAAGTGGGACTACAAGCATGAGCCGCCGGGCGCCGACAAGCCGCTCAT
>DASUCP010000198.1:0-10022 GCA_036275975.1 Sphingomicrobium sp. | reverse complement strand
GTCGCGGAGTTCGAATAGCTCGGTCAGTCGCTTGGTCAGATGCCCGCGGGCCCCTTCGGCGAAGAAGGTGTAACGCGCGTGCAGCTCGATGCCGGGCTGGTAGTCCGGGCGATGGCTCCCGTCGCGCGCGATGCCCATGTCCCCTGTGGCGACGCCCTTCACCGAGCCATCGAGGTTGAACAGGATCTCGGCCGCGGGGAATCCGGGAAAGATCTCGACCCCCAGCTCCTCCGCCTGGCTCGCCAACCAGCGGCAAAGGTTGCCGAGGCTCAGCGTATAGGTACCGCGGTTGTGCATGAACCCTGGCATGAGGAATTGCGGGAGGGCCCATTTGCGACGCTTGCTGAGCACCCAATGATGGTTCTCGGTCACGGGCACCGTCAGCGGTGCACCCTTGTCCTTCCAGTCGGGTATGAGCTCGTTGAGCGCCTTGGGATCGATCACCGCGCCCGAAAGGATGTGCGCCCCGATCTCGCTGCCCTTTTCGAGGATGCAGACGGAAAGCTCGCGGCCGGCGGCGTTGGCCAGCTGCTTCAGGCGGATCGCAGCGCTGAGGCCGGCGGGTCCTCCGCCGACGATCACCACGTCATATTGCATGGACTCGCGTTCGCCCATCCGCTCCTCTCGATGCAGGTGTCGCGGCGTCTCGTCGCGGCCGCAACACAATTCGACTCGTTTGCCCTGCCAATTCCTTGACCTTGCAGTCAATGGCAGGCGAGGAAGTGCAACGTGGGCGGGGAAGTGGATACGATCGGCTATGCCGAGGTGCGCGGCGCTTTGCGCTGGTGGCTCGACGCTGGCGTCGACGCCGCGATCCAGGAAGAGCCCCGCAACTGGCTGAAACCACCCGAGCCAAACAAAGCCGTGGTGGCCGAGGCAGTACAACGGAATCTAGTTCTACCCTCTCAGGAGACGCTGACGGAGTTGCAGCAATGGCTCGCGAGCAGCGTCCAGCTTCCACTGGCCGGTGCCAGCGCCAGGCGCGTCGCCCCGCACGGTCCCGAAGCTGCGGCCGTCATGTTGGTGAGCGATGCTCCTTCGCTCGAGGATGCCGCGGCCGGCCAGCCGATCGGCGGAGAAGCCTGGGAGCTCGCCCGTCGCATGCTCGCGGCGATCGGCATATCGGCCGAGCAGGCCTATAGCGCTTCGCTGAGCTATTTCCACGCCCCCGGCGCCCAGATGAGCGGCGCGGACCGGGAAGCATGCGCTGAGATCGCGCGGCGCCAGGTCGCGCTGGTGAAGCCCAAGCGCTTACTGCTGTTCGGCGACGCGCCATGCGTCGCTCTTCTCGGCAAGCGGCTAGTCCAGGCCCGGGGGCACGTTCACAAGGTCGAAGGCGTGCGCACGGTAGCGACGTTCCACCCGCGTCACCTGATTAAGCGGCCGTTAGATAAATCATTGGCATGGCAGGATCTTCTGCTTTTGATGGAGGACGAATCTTGAAGGCGGCAGCGTTTGCGTTCGGAAGCCTGATCTTCGCTGCGCCGGTCGCGGCGCAGCACGCCGACCCGCTTGCGCCGCTCCCCGCGACGCCGACGAAGACTCAGACGGTCGCGCAGCCTTCGGTTCAGCCGCCGTTCGCGCAACCCGTCGTCGCGCAGCCTCAAGCTCCAGTATCCACTGTCCCTGTGCCTAGAGACTGGCGCGGGGTGTTCGACGCGATCGACAGCGGCAACTGGGCGTCGGCACAGGCCGGCATCGCGGCGCTTCCGCCGAACGTGCTCACTCCAGTCGCGAAGGCGGAGCTGTACACGGCGAAGGGCTCGCCGGTCGTCGACCTCGCCTCGATCCAGGCGCTGATCGCGCAGGCGCCGGAACTCCCGGAAGCAAACCAGCTTGGCCTGATGGCGATCAAGCGGGGCGCGACGACGACGCCGCTCATCATTGCAGAGAAGCCGGTCTACGATCTCGCATCGGCACCCGTCCGCTATCGGGCTCACCCGGTCGCCGGCGAACCCGCCGCGGACCAGTTGCGAGCCGCGCTCGACCCACTCGTGAAGGCCGACGATGCGAGCGGGGCCGAGGCCCTCCTCGTCACGCAGGGGCCCACGCTGTCCGCCGAAGCGCGTGCGGAAGCCGCGACCCGTGTTGCCTTCATCTACTACGTGCTCGGTCTCGACATGGACGCCAGGCGCGTTGCCGACACTTGGCGTCAAGGCGCGGCGGGCGAATGGACGAGCCAGGCGGCGTGGGTGTCCGCGCTCGCCTCGTGGCGGCTCGGCGACTACAACGCCGCCTCGACCGCCTTCCAGCAAGTCGCGCGAACCGCCATCCAGCGCGAGCTTCGCTCCGGCGGATATTATTGGGCAGCGCGCGCCGAACAGGCAGCCGGCCGCCCCGGCTCGGTCGAGCGGTTCCTCAAGGCCGCCGCCAACACCCCTGAAGCGCCGGAGAGCTTCTATGGGCTGCTGGCGCGCGAGACGCTCGGCATGTCGACCAAGCTGCCGCAGGATCCGTTCATCGGCTACGATCCGCCCGTCGAGCAATATCCGAACGTACAGCGCGCCATCGAGCTTGCGCGGATTGGTGAGCCAGGCCTCGCTGATCAGATGCTTGTCCACCAGGCGAAGATCGGCGTCCCGACAGAGCATCACGCGCTGATCGAACTCGCCAAGCGCCTGGATCTTGCCGCTGCTCAGCTGTGGCTGGCCAACAATGGACAGTGGGGCGCGCGCTCCGACGCCACGGATCGCTACCCCAACCCGCGTTGGAGCCCGGTCAACGGCTGGCGCGTCGATCCGGCGCTGGCCTTCGGCCACATCGTCCAGGAATCCGCGTTCCGGCGTACGGCGGTTAGCACCGCCGGCGCGGTCGGTCTGATGCAGGTCCTTCCAATCACTGCTCAGCAAATGTCGCAGAGCACCGGCGTTCCCTACAGCCGCGCGACCCTCACCGACCCGCGCTATAACCTCGCCTTCGGCCAGAGCTTCCTGGAAGCGATGCGTAGCTCGTCAGGAACTGCGGGCCAGCTGCCACGTGTGATCGCGGCGTACAATGCCGGCCCTCTGCCGGTGGCAAGGTGGGCCAGCATCAACGACCGCGGAGATCCCCTGCTATGGATCGAGTCGCTGCCTTATTGGGAAACGCGTTACTACGTGCCGTCGGTGATGCGGAACATGTGGGTCTATCAGGGTCTCGATGACGAGGACACGGCGACATTGAAGGCCATGGCGCAGCACCAATGGCCGGCCTTTCCGGTGAGCATGGGCCGCTACCGCAGCGAAGCTCAGGGCGATTCCTCCTCGACGGGCCACGGGGGCGATAAATAACGTCAGCATCCCGAGTGTTCTTGTTATGTTCTCATGACGGGCGTATGAGAACGATATGCCGGTCGAATCGAGCAGTGGACGCGGGGCAACCCGCAACCCTACCCCCACGCGCTTCAACCTGAAGGAGCGGGTTGTCGAGGGAGAATGGCTCGACCAGGTCGAAGCCCTGGACGGAGTCCCGAAGCGCCGGACGACGGTGACGATCGAGCGGCCGAAATCGATCCTGACCCGCAATAATTCGCCGGACATTGGCTTCGATCGTTCGGTGAACGCCTATCGGGGATGCGAGCACGGTTGCATCTATTGTTTCGCGAGGCCGACCCACGCCTACCATGACCTCTCGCCCGGCGTGGATTTCGAATCCCGCCTTTTCGTAAAGCCGAACGCAGCGCAGCTGCTCCACGCCGCGCTGTCGCGGCCTGGCTACGAGTGCCGGCCGATCGCCATGGGCACCAACACCGACCCTTATCAGCCGATCGAGGAGTTGTGGCGGATCACGCGCTCGATCGTAGAGCTGCTGCTCGAAACACGCCATCCATTCACCATCACCACTAAGTCCGATCGAGTGCTGCGGGACATCGACTTGCTTAAGGAGGCCGCGGATTTCCGCATCGCCTCCGTCGCGATCTCGGTGACATCACTTGACCCGAAGGTCGCACGCACGCTCGAACCCCGTGCGCCGCAACCGCGCAAGCGCCTCGCCGCCGTGAAAGCGCTCAACGACGCGGGAGTCCCCTGCTACGTCGCGATCGCTCCCGTGGTCCCGCAAATTACGGACCACGAGCTCGAGCATATCGTCGAAGCCGCAGTCGAAGCCGGCGCTCCCGGCGGTTTCTATCTTCCGGTGCGTCTGCCCCATGAGGTCGCCCCCCTCTTCCGGGCGTGGCTCGACGAACATTATCCGGACCGTTCCGGCAAGGTGATGGCGACCATCCGCTCCCTGCGGGGCGGCCGCGACAACGATCCGAATTTCTTTAGCCGCATGCGCGGACAAGGACCGTGGGCCGAACTGCTGAAGACGCGTTTCGAGATCGCCACGAAGAAATATGGGCTGAAGCAAGCCAAGTTCCCGCTCCGCACCGACCTATTCCGTCCGCCCGAGGGTGATCAGATGCGCCTCCTCTAACGGCTAATTTAATTCGGAGCCGAAACAGCAGCGCAGCGTTTGGCCCCAAAAAGGAGGCTCACATGCGCATCGTCATCGCCGCTATCCCGCTCCTGCTCCTCGGCGCCTGCCAGGTGAGTAAGGACAACGCCAACGGCACGACCAGCGTCACCTACAACAGCGACGTTGCCGAGAATGCTGCCGCGGACGTCGGCAACACGCTTCAGAACGTCGCCGGCGATATCGGCAACGACGTGTCGAACGAAAGCGCCAAGGTCCAGAACAAGGTCGGCAACAAAGAAAAGGACAACAGCCAGGCGAACGCGACCGAGAACAAATAGGTGCTTCGCCTCGCTTGGATCGGAAAGGTGGTCGGGGAGACAGGATTCGAACCTGCGACCCTCTGCTCCCAAAGCAGATGCGCTACCAGACTGCGCTACTCCCCGCCTTCGCCAGAGGCTTCGGCGGACAAGCCCGCCGCGGCGCTGTGCCTATGGCTTGCCAGCAGGAGCTCCGCAAGGCGGAGCGAAGGCTGGTGGGCCCGGCAGGATTCGAACCTACAACCTAGCCGTTATGAGCGGCCGGCTCTACCGTTGAGCTACAGGCCCTCACCGGCCCGACGGAGATAGACGGAGCACTTGCCCGCGCCAAGTCACGCGCGTGGGAACAGCAGCGACAGAGAATTGCGTGTAGCAACGAGATCGGCGCCGGCGATCCGTGCAAGGCCGCGCACGAGGCGCAACGGGAACCCTTGTTCAAGTCCCTGCCCTGCCGTCCCGAACAGCTGCTCGTCGCTGCTTCCGGAAAGGCTCGACGGTCGAGTGATCGAGAACCGGCAGTTATGGCCGCTTTGGTCCACGGACAGGCGCAGCCGTTCGCCGTCCTCGGCGACTGCGATCATTGCATTGCACAAGCGGTAGATCAGCCGGTCGGCCAGCTGAAGCTCGACGCTCGCCGGCAGGTCCCTGGTCCGCCGCGACATCTCGAGCTGCACGCCACGCTCGCCTGCAAGCTCGCGCAGCGCGGGGGTCATGCGTTCGCTAAGCTCGCCAATGTCGACGCGCCGGCGCTCGGCCGACGTCGAGGAATGGACCTTTGCCGCGAAATCGAGATCGTCGATGGCGGTGAGGAGCAGTCGCGCTTGCTGCACGATATCCTGTGCGCGCTCGCGGTAGCGCCGGTCAGCCGGGCCGAGATACTGGCCTTCGATGATCTCCGCGAAGCCGATGATTGCGTTCAGCGGGGTCTTGATCTCGTGGACCAGCTCGCGGAGCGAATCCGGGTCGGACAGGAGATCGTCCGCCGGTTCGCCGGCTGCGGTTTCCGGCTGCTCGCGAAGAGCCACACCGCGATAGCCGCGAAAACGTCCGTCGGCGGGATCGAAAGCGGGAACGCCGCTAATCTTCCACTCTCCGGAAACGAGGCCGTCTCCAGCCACCGTCATCGCCGCATCCCGGAACGGTGCGCGGAGCATGAAAGCGCGGGTGACCTCCTGGTCGACGCCGTCGCCCTCGCCGTTTTGCGCGCGTGCGATCGAGCGGCCGATCAGCGCGCCGCGCGGAGCGCCCTCGACCCAGCCGATCTCTCCGCCCGGACCGCATTCCCAGCGGAACAGCGTCGGCGAACCTTCGGGAACGGCACCCGATGCGGCCGACTGCAGCTGTGGCGCGCGCCTGCGCCTCCGCCGCTCGATCCTTGCGACGACCTCATGAAGCGATGGGCCCGGCGCCGTACGGACCGGCTCCGCCGATTCCGGCACCTGCTCCACCAGCGCCTCGGTCAACTCCGCCGAAGGCGTCTCGGCTTTGATCTCGGGATGGAGGGTCTCGATGAACCGCCTCGTCTCATCGTCGGCGACTGCAAGAAGCGATTGCCATTGCTGCCGCCCGAGCCTTGCCGCCGCGAGCACCGCTGAGGAAACCGTCAGAGTATCGGACGCGAAATATTCGAGCAGCCCGAGCGGCAGCGGCAGAGCGGCGACGGCGCGCGCGGCCGCGGCACGCAGGTTTTCGTCAACGTGCGGGGCGTCGGTGCGGATCGTGTCGAGGGCTCGTATGACGTTGGGGCTATCGGCGCTCGAACCCGCGCGCGCGACGAGGTCCACCAGCTGCCGCCACCGAACCGCCGAGTCATGGCGATCCAGCGCGGGCTGATTGAGGACGGTCAGCAGACGATCGTCGAAACGCACCGGGATTCCTGTTCTTCAGACGCACCGTCCTCTGCATGTATGCGAGCGTTATATCGGCGCTAAGAAGGCTCTTCTTAACTGCTCCGAAACGGGACAGTTGAAGAGCGTCAACCGACGGCACAACAAAAAGGGCGCCGGCAGCCCGCCGACGCCTTTCTGTTTTCAACGGCAGCTGAATTAGTGCTGCTGCAGGTAGACCAGCCAGTATTTGGCAATGTCCGCACGGCCACCGGTGACCTGCTTCAACGCCGCCGTCGCTCCGGCCTTGTCGCCAGAACGCGCCAGCGCCATGCCGAGATGGAGGTTGCCGACCTCCGGATCGACGCCCTTGCTCAGGGCCTGGCGATAGACTTCCGCGGCCTTCGAATAATTGCCCATTCCGTAGAAGCGGTCGCCAATCCGCAGAACGTTGATGGCGCTCGGCGAGGCCTTGAGCGCCGCTTCGAGGTCGGCGGCCGAGGCTTTCGGCTTGGCCTTAATGCCGGCGATGTCGTCACGGTACCGCGGATCGGCGGGGTTGACGATGTGAGCCGCAACGCCGGCGTCCATCACAGCCTGGGCCTCGTTGAAGTTGGACTGGTCGGCCGCGGCTTCCGCAAAGAGGCCGTAATCACCGGCGGTGTTCAAGGCGCCGACTGCCTGCAACAGCCGCATGAGATCGAGCGTGCCCTCCTCGTCCTGCTGCGACTGGTTGCGAAGAATGGCGATGGCGTTGTGCCAGCTGTCGGGGCTCGGATAAGCGGCAACCCACTCCCTGCTGAGTTCGATCGAATTCGGCAGCTTGTTGTCGTAGGCGATCCCCAGCGCCCGCTTGTAGAGGGCTTCCTCGGGCTTCTGGCCGGCAGCCAGTTTGGCCTGGATCGCGCTCTGGAACACCGACACCGCGTCAGCTGGACGGCCTTGCGCAAAGCGCGCCTCGCCAAGGTTCAGCAGGACATCGGTGTTGCTCGGATCGAGCTGCGCGGCACGCTCGAGCACGGCTGCGGCCGGCTCGTACTGCTTCGCGTTATAAAGATTGCTCCCCAGCGCCATGTACAGCTTCGCGACTTCGGTCGGGCTCTGGTAGCCTGACGCCGCAATGGCGTCGATCGCAGTGCGCATGGCATTGCTGTCGTTCGCTTTCAGCGCTGCCTTCAGGCGCATCTGGCCGATGAGATAGCGGTCTTCCTTGGTGCTCGCGGCGGCGTCGGCGGCGGCGAGCTTCGCCGGGATATTGGCCACGTCGTTGGCATCTACCGCCTTCTGTAGCTCGACGAGCGCCTTTCGTGCCTTGCTCGACGGCTGCACGCTGCCGCTGAGCTTCGCCTCCGGCTGCTTCTGGTCCGAACTCTGTTGCTCGATTGCCGTCTCGCGCGGCGGCGCGGGCGGCGGGGGCGGCGTATATTGGGCGAAAGCGGGGGCCGCGGTGGCGGCGAGGACGAGCGCGAGCGCCGGGGTCGTGAACTTCATCATAGGGTCTCTCTTGCTGCGAAGCGTAATGCTGCTGGAAAAAGCCGGCGTCGCCTTTAATCCGAGGCGACGGGCGCGCCAAGACCGGATAGCCTTGACGGCCTTAACCCCCATTGAACCGGTGATTTCCTCGCGCGTGCGCGCGTACGCGCGCGGGGTGGCGCTTGAACCTCCAATGCACTACCTAGGTCGAGGGGGATGGGAACACTTCTCGCCACCCCCAGTCGCATTCTCAAGGACAGGACTTTTTCTTGGCTACCGAACCGCCGATCGACGACGTCAACGACAGCACCCCACCTCCTCCGGGCGACCACGACATCGCCCCTGTTTCGATCGTGGAGGAAATGAAAACCTCCTACCTCGATTACGCGATGAGCGTGATCGTGAGCCGCGCGCTCCCTGACGTGCGCGACGGCCTGAAGCCCGTCCATCGTCGAATCCTCTTCGCCTGCCAAGAGGCGGGCTATGTCGCCGGGCGGCCGTACCGCAAGTCGAGCCGTATCGTCGGCGACGTCATGGGTAAATATCACCCGCACGGCGACCAGGCGATCTACGACGCACTCGCGCGAATGACGCAGGAATGGTCTATGCGGGTGCCGCTGGTCGACGGCCAGGGAAATTTCGGGTCGATGGATCCGGATCCGCCGGCGGCGATGCGTTACACGGAAGCGCGCCTCGCGAAGGTCGCGAACTTCCTCCTCGGCGACATCGACAAGGACACCGTCGATTTCACGCCGAACTACGACGCGTCAGAGCGCGAGCCGCAGGTCCTTCCCGCGCGCTTTCCGAACCTCCTCGTCAACGGCGCGGGTGGAATCGCGGTCGGCATGGCGACCAACATCCCGCCGCACAATCTCGGCGAGGTGCTCGCCGCCTGCCGCGCCTATATCGAGGATCCGGCGATCAGCTCCGAAGCGCTGATGGAGCATGTGAAAGGACCGGACTTCCCCACCGGTGGTTTCATTCTCGGCCAATCCGGTATTCGCAGCGCCTACACCACCGGCCGGGGCTCGATCATGATGCGCTCGCGCTACGTGATCGAGGAAGGTCGCGGCGACCGGCGTTCGATCGTCCTCACCGCAATCCCGTACCAGGTCGGCAAGTCGGGCCTCGTCGAGAAGATCGCCGAAGCGGCCAAGGACAAGCGCGTCGAGGGCATCTCCGACATCCGCGACGAATCCAACCGTCAGGGCGTCCGCATCGTCATCGACTTGAAGCGCGATGCGACTCCCGAAGTAGTGCTCAACCAGCTCTGGCGGCACACGCCGGCTCAAACGAGCTTTCCCGCGAACATGCTTGCGATCCGCGGCGGCCGTCCGGAGACCCTCGCCCTTCGCGACATCATCGAGAGTTTCGTCCGCTTCCGCGAGGAAGTGATCACGCGTCGCTCGAAGTTCGAGCTTCTGAAGGCCCGCGAGCGCGCCCACATCCTGCTCGGACTGGTGGTCGCCGTCACCAACCTCGACGAGGTGGTGAAGCTGATCCGCGGATCGAAAACGCCGGCGGAAGCTCGTGAAAAGCTGCTCGAGCGCGACTGGCCGATGGAGCAGATCCGCCCGTACATTGCACTGGTCGAAGCGGTCGAGCCGCAGAAGCGCGAGAAGAGCTACCGTCTGTCAGAAGCGCAGGTGAAGGCGATCCTCGAGCTCCGCCTTCATCGCCTCACGGCACTCGGGCGCGACGAAATCGCAGGCGAGCTCGAGGAGTTGGCGAAGAGCATCGGCGAGCTGCTCGAAATCCTCGCCAACCGCGCGCGCCTCTACGAAGTGATGCGGCAGGAGTTCGACGAGGTCGAAGCGGAGTTCGCTACGCCTCGCGTGACCGAGCTTGCGGCTGCCGCCGACGGGATCGAGGACGAGGACCTGATCGAGGTCGAGGACATGGTCGTGACCGTGACCATGACCGGCTACATCAAGCGCACCCCGCTCTCTGTTTTCCGCGAGCAGAAGCGCGGCGGCAAGGGCCGCTCGGGGATGGCGACCAAGGAAGAGGATGCGGTCACCAACCTCTT
>DASUCP010000197.1:0-25039 GCA_036275975.1 Sphingomicrobium sp. | reverse complement strand
ATTCTGAGGAGTCGCGCTCCCAGGCAAAAGGAGGAGTCGGCGGCTGACCGCCACGCCAGCGCTCAAGCTGCTCGAGCCAATCAGCCAACGCTCGCTCGAAAGTTGCATCGAGGCGTTCCACAGCGCTCTCATAAGTATCTCGGGCGCCACGGCGATATGCAGCACGGATTGCGGGATTATCGAATTGCACAGTGCGGACCGTACAGTGATGATACAGGCGTAGGGCTAATCTGAATTGAGCCGCCTCGCGCCAAATCATCCTCGGACCTCCGCAACCTTACGTAGTGTCCTGCGCGATATTCGCGACCATCCGCCTTAAATGATGGATTTCTTCGCTCGAAAATTGCGAGGTTGGGGACTTTGCGAGACCGCAGTCTCCGCGATCCTCGGAGTCATGAAGCCGACACGAACGATCCGTGTTGGAGGCATCATTCGCACGAGAGGAAGCCAGTCATCCTTTACGCATGTCATGGTCGACGGCTGGGCTGCTCGTTGCGAGGACGTCGCTCTTGGAGATCGCCAGATCACGAATTTCCTGCTGCCGGGCGACTTTTGTGATCTGCACCAGGAGGCGATTGGACCGATCGACCATGATATCGTCGCTCTTACGCCGGCAAGCGTGGCGAGCATCCCGAGTGACGAACTCGTGAGACTCGAGCGCGAACATCCTGACATTGCAAGGGCAACGTGGCGCGCCGCACTTACCGAAAGTGCGATCTTTCGAGCGTGGATCGCCAACGTGGGCCAGCGCGAATCCGATGCACGAATTGCACATCTGCTGTGCGAGCTTCACGTGCGACTGGAACTGGCAGGCCTGGTTGGAGACCACACCTTTCAAATGCCGCTTACGCAGCAGGAGCTTTCGCAAGCGTTGGGTATCACGGCGATCCATATGAACCGCATGGTTCAGCGCCTCCGCGCGATGAAGCTCATCCATCTTGAGCACCGAATGCTCACCCTGCTCGACGTGGAGCGGCTGCGGGCGCTCGCCGGTTTTGAACCGGATTATCTGCATCTCTCCGCTAGCTAGAGTCCCGCTTCGGCTTCTTGGGCGGTATGATTGTCGATCGTGAACGTATTGCCATCGCGGTGGAGGGCCGTCGTAACCCGGCCAATGCCGATGATCTTGCGCGTCCCTGTTGAAAGATAATCGGCAAGATATAGAGCATGTCGCCCACGATCAGGCGGACGCATCAACATCTTCACGTTCCATCCCGCGATGTCGCCTTCCGAAAAACCGAACATCTTCACGGCACCGCCGGCTGATCGCGGGCAGATCATTGCCATGACCGAGAATCACTCCGCATTCAGCGCTGCTCACCGAGCCGGGGTCGCCACAGCACAGGCGCGTAAGTGATTAGGAACAACAGGAAGGCACCGCCCCAGGCGAGACCGGCGATCTCAATGCCCAGGTTGAAGTCGACGAGCCGCAGCGATGCACTAATGCGAATAAGCGCGCCCGTTGTGACAAGCACATAGACAAGGACCGTCGTGCTATTGGCCTTCAGTTCGCGTGCCGTGTGGCCAAGGCTGGCGCGGGTCATCACCGCGAGAATCATCGTCGCCATCGCCCCCGCCGTCAGCGCATGGATGGCTGCACTGCGTGGCACCAGTCCCATGAGGCTCAGCCCGAGTAGGGCAAGGCCGACTGGGATCCACGCGTAGCCGACGTGGAGAATCAGCACGAGCGGATCGGCGAACGTCCGGTAGCCACTCCAGCGCACCCATCTTATGGCCTGCAGGATGGCTGCTGCCACAACCACAATGCCGATCGGGGCCGCTTGAGGTCCGCTAAGCCACGCGAGAAGCGCGAGCGCCGTCGCTGCAATCACTAGCAGGTCGAATCGGTCGGGCTGGGTCGGAAGGCCCACCTTCATCCCCCGTTTCGCCATCCAGTTGCGCGTAAATGACGGAATGATGCGCCCGCCGATCAGCGAGATGAGCAGGACGACGATCGAAATGGCGAGCTGCCAGCCGAGGTCCGGCAAGGGAATGGTCCCGCCGGCACACAGATAATCGAGCGCATCGGCAAGGCCGAACAGCAGAATCATCCCGACAACGGGTACATTGCGATTATTGGCTTCGAGGACTTCACGCGCGGCGAGCAGGCCCAGGACCACGAAGAACCCCACGTCGAGGATGCCGGCGAGCCACAACCCGGTCTCCGCCGAAAAGAGCAGTGCCAGTCGCGCCGCGACCCAGATCGCAAAAAGCCCGGCGAGCGGCCAGCCGGCGATTGGTAGTCGACCAGTCCAGTTGGGCACGGCGGTCAGGAGGAAGCCGCCGATCACCGCTCCAACGAACCCGAACAGCATCTCGTGGCGATGCCATGCGAGCGGATCGAGCGCCGTGCGCAGGCTAATCTCGCCAGCGAGCTCGCAAATCCACAAGGTGAGTGCAATCAGCGCCCATGCCGCGCCGCCGAAGAAAAACGGACGGAAGCCGCCGCGGAAGAAGGGATGAGCGGCGCCTTCCCGCCGCCGCCGGAGCGCGAGCATCTGCTCGCCACGCGTTACCTTTCCTGGCCTCGAACTATCAGGCATGAACCGGCCCTAATGCTCCCGTCTCCGGAAGCCACATACGCAATTTCCCCTAGCAGCGCGTCAGATGTGCCGAGGTTCCCTACGCGTCTCGACGGCCTTTTCGTAAAGGCCTGACCAGAGGTGATGAAGTAAGCCGGCGAAGGCGATAAGCCACGCAGCGAGAGCAATGAAAATAAAGATCTGGGGGATGCGGAAAAGGAACTCGAAGCCGGTTGCACGAGCAAGCTGGAATGTCGCCGTCGTGTACATTGCGAGCGGGAAGACCATTCCCCACAGCGCCGGCTCATAGCGCGGCACTTCCTTTCGAACGACATAGCGCCAGACCATCAAAGCGATAAGCAGCGGGATCCACCAGGTCGCCGCCGCCCAGAAAAACAAAGTGAACCCAGGAAGAAACGGCGAAATCTGGTTGAGCACCGGCCAGTGGCCGACCCGCATCATCAGAGTCGCACCGGCCAGGGTCGTGATCGCGACCGCGCCCATGTTGATCCAGTACGGCGGAGAGAAATCGCGGGAGGCAAGGCGAACGAACGTAAGCCGGTAGAAGATCAAAGGGATGATCGCCAGGTAGAGCATGCTTCCGATCATGAACATGGCGATGCAGAGGAGCTGGATCGGAGCGGGCGGAGCGATGAGCCCGTCCACCGCGCCGCGCGACACGACGATCGACTGAGTCGCGACCGCAGCAATCAGCCAGGCGCCGTTGATACCACGCGCTAGCGTCGGCTTTTGCCGCCGCACCGTCACCGCGGTGAAGAAGGCATACATGATCAGAAACCAGAGGCTGAAGCCCAGCCACCAAAGAGCGCCCGCAATGCGAGTGCCGCCCACGACAAGCGCTGTTTGCGTTGCAAGGACGCACGTGCCGGCCACGAGGGTGAAGAAGCCCGGGGCGCGCTGGTGGTCGAAGAGGTCTTCGAGGAGCCGTTCCCGAAACCGCGCCAACCGGATCAGCGTCAGCCCCCACAGCGCCAGATAGAAGATCCAGTTCAGCCCGACGAGAAGGCGGGCGATCAGAACATGCCCCAGAAGGTAGCTCGCGATCGAGACTGCGGCGGTCGCCATCACGAGCGCGAAATAGCCGGGGAACAGGGTCTCTGCCGCCGCGGTGATCCTGCTCGCTACGTCGATCGGGCGACTGTCCAAGCTCCGCAATGTCATCAATCGCTGCCTCTCCGGCGCGACGCTAGCCGTCATCTGCTGCTGCAATCGTGATCTGGATCAATCCAGCAGATGTTGTGATCTTTTAGCCTGCTGACCACAAGATATGGGAGAGGGTGCATGAGCTTCGAAGTCGCACTGGCCGAGGAGATCTGGACCACCAAATACAGGTTCAAGCCAGATCAGGGCGGCGGCGGAGACTCGAGTTTCGAGGAGACCGCCGCGCGCGTGGCACAAGCCATCGCTACCGCCGAAGCGCAGGAGATGCGCGGTGTTTGGCAGGAACGTTTTCGCCGGGCGATTGCCGACTTCCGCTTCATCCCCGCCGGACGGATCCTTGCCGGTGCCGGGACTGAGCGCTCCGTCACTCTCTTCAACTGCTTCGTCATGGGGACGATTCCCGATAGCCTCGACGGCATCTTCGAGCATCTGAAGCAGGCTGCTCTCACCATGCAGCAGGGTGGCGGCGTCGGTATGGATTTCTCGACCATTCGCCCCAGCGGGAGTCCCGTCCATGGTGTTGGGGCTGATGCATCGGGGCCGCTGACTTTTATGGACTGCTGGGATTCCATGTGCCGCACCGTCCACTCGGCTGGGCAGCGCCGGGGCGCCATGATGGGTTGCCTGCGCGTAGACCACCCGGACATCGAGGCGTTCATCGATGCCAAGCGCGATCCGGCCCGGTTCCGCAACTTCAACCTGTCGGTCCTCGTCACTGATGACTTCATGGCGGCGCTTGGAGCAGATTCCGACTGGCCCCTCGTTTTCGGCGGCAAGACGGTCCGGACCGTAGGAGCTCGCGAGCTGTGGGAAAGACTGATGCGATCGACCTACGAGGTCGCGGAGCCTGGAGTGATCTTTGTTGACCGCGTCAACGCAGAGAACAACCTCGCCCATTGCGAGACGATCAGCGCAAGCAACCCCTGCGGCGAGCAGATGCTGCCCCCGTATGGCGCCTGCCTCTTGGGCTCGATCAACCTTGCAAGACTTGTCGACGACCCGTTCGAAAGCGATGCGTTACTCGACGAGCAGGAACTCGCGGAGCTCACGCGCACCGCCGTCCGAATGCTCGACAACGTCATCGACATTTCACGTTACCCGCTGGCCGAGCAGGAGAGCGAAGCGAAGGCCAAGCGGCGAATAGGCCTCGGTATCACCGGCCTCGCAGACGCGCTGCTGTTTTGCGGAGTCGCTTATGGCAGCAGCGAGGCCGTCGCGCTCACCCGCCAGTGGCTCGGGACAATCAAGCGCGAAGCCTATCGGGCGTCGGCCCGGCTTGCCGCGGAAAAAGGCGCCTTCCCGCTATACGACCCGCGCATGCTTGAGCGGCCCAACCTCCTGGCGCTGGACGACGATATCCGGGACCTCATCGCTGAGCACGGGCTTCGCAATGGCTGCCTGACTTCAATTGCACCGACAGGGACCACGTCGCTACTCGCTGGCAACGTCAGCTCAGGCATCGAACCAGTGTTCGCCTATTCCTACACGCGCAAGATCCGCCAACCGGATGGCTCCACGCGCGAGGAGCAGGTCGAGGATCATGCGATGCGCGTCTGGCGTGAGCTTAAGGGCGACACTCCGGCGCCGCGCGAGCTCTTCGTCAGCGCTCAGACTCTGTCCCCGTCGGACCATCTGACGATGCAGGCGGCTGCACAGGCCCTGATCGACAGTTCGATCTCCAAGACGGTTAACTGCCCCGAGGACATCGGCTTCGAGGCATTCGCCGACATTTACGTCGAAGGGTACCACTTGGGCTGCAAGGGCCTGACTACCTATCGCCCCAATGCAGTCACGGGGTCGGTGCTGAGCGTCAGTGGGCCGAAAGCTGATCCGGTGCCCGGCAAGCCGGAAGACCCGCTGCCTCCTCGCGAAGATCAGCTCCATGGAACGACGTACAAGCTCAAATGGCCAGAGAGCGCCCATGCGGTGTACGTGACGATCAATGACATCGAGCAAGACGGTGTCAGACGCCCGTTCGAGATGTTCATCAACTCGAAGAACATGGAGCATTATGCCTGGACGCTGGGCTTGACGCGCATGGTCTCGGCGGTGTTCCGCCGGAGCTCGGACGTGGCATTCGTCGCGGAGGAATTGAAGGCGGTGTTTGATCCGCGCGGCGGAGCGTGGATGCACGGACGCTACGTGCCGTCGCTGCTCGCGGCGATCGGTGACATCGTCGAGCGGCACCTGACCGCCCTTGGATCCGTGGATCGTGCGAAGGATGACATGGACTATGCCCATACGTTCACGCCTTCGGCATGCCCGCAATGCGGTGCTCCACGTCTGGTCAAGGTCGAGGGCTGCAACAATTGCCTCGACTGCGGCTATTCAAAATGCGGGTGACCTAGACCGCCACAGCGTGGCTTGCCGCGGAGTCTTGCAGATAGGAATCGAATGCCGCCGCGACCGTTCTCACAAGCGGTCGCGCCTCCTCCACCACTTCGATGATGTCGTCGGAACGGCGGATCAGCCCATCCGATTCGAGTTCGGAAAGATGTGCATCTACGCCGCCGATTTCCGCATGATAGTTGCACATTAACTGTTCGATGATCGTGCCCCGCCGTTCGTCTTCCACACTGAGGCTGCAGCCGCGAACGGTCGCGAGCTCGCTGTCGCTGATCCGGCGCTCATAGTCCGGAATTCGCGTTGCGTTCTGGACGAAACCGCCCGACAATCGCCCAATCGCCGACGCACCAAAGCCGATCAATCTTCGGCATGTATCTGTCGTGTAGCCCTGGAAATTGCGGTGCAGCTTACGCGCTTCTGCGGCCATCGCCAGACTGTCTCCAGGAAGTGCGAAGTGGTCGAGGCCGATCTGGTGGTATCCACCGAGGGTGAGCGCTCGGGCGATTGCGGTGGCTTGCTCGTGCCGCTCGGTGGCTCCCGGCAACGCGTTCTCATCGATCTTGCGCTGGTGCGCCTTGAAGGAGGGGATGTGGGCATAGCCGAAGACGGCCAAGCGGTCCGGCTGCAGTCTCAGAGCCTGTTCGACCGTGTCGAGACACGACTCGACGGTCTGCAACGGAAGGCCATAGATCAGATCGAAATTGATCGCGGGAATGCCGCTCTCCCTCAGCATTCGTACTGCCGCCGCAGTCGTTTCAAAGCTCTGCACGCGGTTGATCGCGACCTGGACCTGTCGATCGAAGCTTTGCACACCCAAACTTGCGCGGTTCACTCCGGCATGGGCGAAGGCCGTTGCGAGTTCCAGAGACAGCGTCCGCGGGTCAATCTCGACCGCGCTCTCTGCAAGCGGATCGAGGACAAAGCCCTCCTTAAGCACGCCATGGATTAGCCGGATGTGCTCCGGCCCGAGAAGCGTCGGCGACCCGCCGCCCCAGTGCAGGTGAGCGGCCCTTTGCCTGCGCCCTATAGCCGTTGCTACAAGATTGATCTCGCGCACGAGGGTCGCGACATAACGGCTGACCGGCGCCTGGCGCCGCGTCACGCTCGTGTGGCAGCCGCAGTACCAACACATCTCCCGGCAGAATGGAATGTGAAGATAGATTGAGGCCGGCTCATCGGCGGGGAGCTCTCGCAGCCAGGAGCGGTACTGAGGCTCGCCGATGGCGTCCGAGAATTGAGGCGCGGTCGGATAGCTCGTGTAACGCGGCACGCGCATAGCGGCGTAGCGGGCAAACGTGTCGGCGGAGATCATGTTAGGGGAAGCTACGGATTCGAAGTCCCGTGCCGGTTGATTTAGATCACGAGCGGAACCCGACAGCCGGCTAGAGCATCGAAAAGAGTAAGCGTGAACGAGAGCGTGATCCCTTCAAACCCGATGGTCGATGGCTTCGGCCGATGTATCACCTACGTCCGCATGTCGGTCACCGACCGTTGCGACCTACGCTGTCGCTATTGCATGGCCGAGACGATGACTTTCCTCCCGAGGAAGGACGTGCTCAGCCTCGAGGAAATGGTGGAGCTTTGCGATGTATTCGTAGCCCGCGGTGTGAAGCGTATCCGACTCACCGGCGGCGAGCCACTGGTACGCAAGGGCATTGACCTGCTCGTCTCGGAACTGGGGAAACGCGTCGGACAAGGTCTCGACGAGCTTACCCTGACTACGAACGGGACGCAGCTCGCCCGTCATGCGCAAATGCTGTTCGCCGCGGGTATTCGGCGGATCAACGTGAGCCTCGACAGCCGCGATCTCATCCGCTTCCGCCACATTACGCGTCGCGGCGATCTCGCGCAGGTGCTTGCTGGGATTGAGACGGCAAGCGCAGCCGGCCTCAAGGTCAAGATCAACATGGTTGCGCTCAAGGGCCTCAATCACGATGAAATCGGCTCGATGCTCCGCTGGTGCGGTGCATACGGGCACGACCTTACGCTTATCGAGACGATGCCCCTGGGCGAAGTCGAGGAAGACCGCACCGCACATTATCTGCCACTCACCGAGGTCCGCGAGCAGCTTGCCCGCGAGTTCGGGCTGATCCCTTCACTCGCGCGCACGGGCGGGCCGGCGCGTTACTATGAAGTTGACGGCCTCGGGATCCGGCTCGGATTCATTACCCCGCTTACCCACAATTTCTGCGATGGCTGCAACCGGATCAGGGTGGCCGCGACCGGAACGGTGTTCGGCTGCCTGGGCCACGACCAGAAGGTCGAGTTGCGAGATCTTCTCCGTAAAGGCGGCGCAGGAGCGGTAACAGAAGCGCTCGACCGGCTGCTGGCGGGCAAACCCAAAGGGCACCAGTTCCGGATCGAAGCCGCGCGCCCCGCCGTAGAACGGCACATGAGTGTGACCGGCGGGTGATCGATCCGAAGAACAAATGATCTGGATCAACGCTCCGGTCGTGGGGTCCGCGCATCAATGGCTCGTCCGGCACCTCGACTCCTCCCCAACCCTCTTGCCGGACAGCCCGAGTTCGGAGCCAATTCCCCGGCTCGGCAACGAAAGAGCCCCGGTCGCCACCCTTCACTGGCCGGGGCTCCTTTCTTTTGAGCCCTCAGAAAACTAAGCGGGCCGGCCGCCCCGGGTCACGTCGCGGATCCAGGTCAGCGCTCGGATCGCTTGCGGCCATCCGAGTGTGGTGATCGCCAGGAAAGCAACGTGTTCGAGCTCATCCGCGGACAACCCTTCCGCAACCGCCCGCCGGCTGTGTGAATGGGTCGCTCCCTCGCTATCGCCACCGATCGCCAGCGCGAGGTTAACGAGCCGCTGCTCACGCTCACTCAACGGGCCGGCGGCCCCGGTCGCCGCGCCGAGCGCCTGGAACGCGCGCCATAGCTCTGGATTTTCCTTCGCGACCTGCCCGGCGGTGCCCGGAAGCTCCACCTGTGGCGCATCGCTGATGTCGCTCGGATCCTCGCTCATCTGTGACCTCCTCCTCCGTAATATTCCTGATCGCTTCGGTGATTCAGATCAACGATTTCACACCCGCTTGATGAAACTGACGAACGCATAGCGGAGCCGGCGTTCCGCGGATTGAAATGAGCGTAAACGCCGCCACCACCATCCGGGGATTCCAAAAGCATGCTGCAGCAGCCAATCGTCACCGAAGGTCAGCGCAAATGGGCGCTCGCCGCGAGCACCATCGGCTTCACCGCGTGCTTTGCGGTGTGGACTCTATTTTCGATGATCGGAATCAAGATTCAGAAGGAACTCGGACTTTCAGATACCGAGTTCGGCCTGCTCGTCGGGACCCCGATCCTAACGGGGTCCATCTCTCGCCTGTTCATCGGCATCCTCGCCGACCGTTATGGCGGACGCCGCGTAATGAGCGTGGTCATGCTCACGGCAGCGGTGGCGGCGTTCCTCATTTCCTATGCCACGACCTACCCGCAGTTCCTGCTGGCCGCGCTCGGCATGGGTGTCGCCGGCGGCAGCTTCGCGGCCGGTGTCGCCTATGTGGCGCGCTGGTTCCCGAAGGAGCGGACCGGCACTGCGCTCGGCATTTTCGGAATGGGCACCTTCGGGTCGGCGATCACCAACTTCTCGTCGTTTCTGATGGTCGCGTTGGGCTGGATGGCGATCGCTCGCATCTGGGCAACGGTTCTGGCCGCCGTCGCCGTCGGCTTCTACCTCTTCACCCGGGACGATCCGATCGCAGCAGGCCGGCGCGGGAGCGGAGCGACCGTTTCGCTGGCCGCGCAGCTCGCGCCGCTCAAGAAGCTCCAGGTCTGGCGCTTCGCCATTTATTACGCCTTCGTGTTCGGCGCCTTCGTCGCGCTCGCTCTTTGGCTGCCTCGCTACTATATCGGCGCCTACGGCCTGTCGATCGCGACCGCCGGCTTCCTCGCCACCGCTTATTCACTCCCCGGGAGCGTATTCCGGGCGATCGGCGGCTGGCTATCCGACCGGTTCGGCGCGCGCACCATCATGTACTGGACCTTCGGCGTATCGATGGTCGCGACCTTCCTGCTGAGCTATCCCAGCACCCACTACGTCGTGCAGGGCATCAAGGGGCCCATCGAGTTCACACTGGCGGTAGGGATCGCTCCATTCGCGGTGCTGACATTCCTGCTCGGCCTTTTCATGAGCTTCGGGATGGCGGCGGTCTACAAGCACATACCGGTCTACTACCCCGACAATGTCGGCTCCGTCGGCGGCCTCGTGGGCATGATCGGCGGCCTCGGGGGGTTCGCGCTTCCCATCGCGTTCGGTGCAATGGCGGACCTCACCGGCGTATGGACGAGCTGCTTCATGCTGCTGTTCCTGCTGGTCTCGGGCGCCATGGCGTGGATGCACCTTGCGATCCTGCGGATGGAGCGCCGCAAGCTGCCGCAGCTCAAAGGGCTGCCCCAGCTTCCGGAGATGGAGGGGCTCGGAGTTGAAAGCGCGTCCCCGGCTGCTCCGGAACAGACGGTGCAGCCGACCAAACCGCCCCTGCACCCTGGCCTTGTGCCCGTGAAATAGGGAGTCGCGTCAGACGAAGCCCGGTCAAAGTGAGCTGGCCGGGCTCTCCGCGTACGGGACATCCCTTATTTCGAGACGCCGCTGCGACCGCCAATCCCGCATCCATGATCTGTATCAACGGCCCGGCGCGAAACGACGCTAGCGCTGCCACGGCCAAGAACCCGAGGATTTGAATGAGCCACTTTCTCGACCGCCTAACCTTCCTCAGGAAGAATGTCGGCACATTCTCCAACGGCCATGGCGTGGTCACCAACGAGGACCGCAGCTGGGAGGACGGCTATCGCGGCCGGTGGAGCCACGACAAGATCGTTCGATCGACGCACGGCGTGAACTGCACGGGCAGCTGTTCGTGGAAGATCTACGTCAAGGAGGGGATCGTCACCTGGGAGACGCAGCAAACCGATTATCCCCGCACCCGCCCCGGCCTCCCCAACCACGAGCCGCGCGGCTGCGCCCGTGGCGCCAGCTACAGCTGGTATCTCTACAGCGCCAACCGAGTAAAATATCCGATGGTCCGCCGGAAGCTCGTCAAGCTGTGGCGGTCCGTGCGCGGCCTGTGTGCCGACCCGGTCGAGGCATGGAAGACGATCGTCGAGACTCCCACTTATGCCGAGGAGTACAAGAAGGCACGCGGCATGGGCGGCTTCGTCCGCGTGACCTGGGATGAAGCCAACGAGATCATCGCGGCGGCCAATGTCTATACAGCAAAGGCGTACGGGCCCGACCGCGTTGCCGGCTTCTCGCCGATCCCCGCCATGTCGATGGTCAGCTATGCCGCAGGCGCACGTTATCTCTCGCTGATCGGCGGCGTGCCCTTGAGCTTCTACGACTGGTATTGCGACCTACCGCCGTCGAGCCCACAGACCTGGGGCGAGCAGACCGACGTCCCCGAGAGCGCCGATTGGTACAATTCGACCTTCCTGATGCTGTGGGGCTCGAACGTCCCGCAGACCCGGACACCCGACGCGCATTTCTACACCGAAGTCCGCTACAAAGGCGCGAAGTCGGTCGTCGTCTGTCCCGACTATTCGGAAGCCTCCAAGTTTGCGGACCTGTGGATGGCGCCTAAGCAGGGTACCGACAGCGCGCTCGCAATGGCGCTCGGCCATGTCGTCCTCAAGGAATTCCACGTCGATCGGCAGGCGGACTATTTCCGCGATTATTGCCGCAAATATTCGGACATGCCGATGCTGGTGCGGCTCACGAAGCGCGGCGACGCCTATGTGCCGGAACGCTTCGTTCGAGCCTCGGATTTCGACGGCTCGCTCAACGAGGCCAACAACCCAGAGTGGAAGACGGTCGCCCTCGACGAAAAGAGCGGCGACATCGTCACTCCGCTCGGCTCGATTGGCTTCCGCTGGGGCGACAAGGGCAAGTGGAACCTCGAGGAGCGCGACGGCAAGGGCCGGGAGGTCAACCTCGCCCTAAGCCTCGCCGCCCGCAGCGATGCCGTTGTCGGCGTCGACTTTCCTTATTTCGGGTCAGGGCCGCAGAGCCCTTACTTCACCAGCACCGATCATGGTGATGTCCTTCGCCGAAACGTGCCGGTGAAGAAGGTCGCGCTCAAGGACGGAGACGCGTTCGTCGCGACCGTCAACGACCTCATCATCGCCCATTATGGCGTCGACCGCGGCCTCGGCGGTGATGCGGCGACGTCGTTCGACGACGATGCACCCTTCACTCCTGCCTGGGCCGAAAAGGTCACGGGAGTGCCACGCGACCAGATCATCGCCACCGCACGCGACTTCGCCAGCAACGCCGAGAAGACCCACGGGAAGTCGATGGTTATCCTGGGGGCCGGGCTCAACCACTGGTACCACATGGACATGACCTACCGGGGGATCATCAATCTCCTGGTGTTCTGCGGCTGCGTCGGCAAGTCGGGCGGCGGATGGTCGCACTATGTGGGTCAGGAGAAGCTTCGGCCGCAGACCGGCTGGACGCCACTGGCATTCGCGCTCGACTGGCACCGCCCGCCGCGCCACATGAACGGGACCAGCTTCTGGTACGCACACAGCGACCAGTGGCGCTATGAGAAGCTGGCGGTCAGCGAGATCGCGTCGCCGACCAGCGACGTCGAGGTCGGCGGCGCTTTGATCGACTTCAACGTCCGCGCCGAGCGCATGGGGTGGCTTCCCTCGGCACCGCAGCTTGAGACCAACCCGCTCGAGGTCGGCCGCTCCTTGAAGGGCGAAGCGCCGGGCGCCAAGGTCGCGCGTCAATTGAAGTCGGGCGACCTGAAGCTCAGTTGCGAGGATCCCGACAACCCGAAGAACTTCCCACGAAACCTTTTCGTGTGGCGCTCGAACCTCCTCGGCTCGAGCGGCAAGGGGCACGAATATTTCCTCAAGCATCTCCTCGGCACGCAACACGGCGTGCAGGGCAAAGACCTGGGCGAGGAAGGCCCTCAGAAGCCGAAAGAGGTCGTGTTCCGCGAGGAGGCGCCCGAGGGCAAGCTCGACCTTCTGGTCGCGATCGACTTCCGGATGTCGACGACAGCCGTTTACGCCGACGTCGTCCTTCCGACCGCCACGTGGTACGAGAAGAACGACCTCAATACCTCGGACATGCACCCGTTCATCCACCCGCTCTCGAAGGCGGTGGACCCGGCCTGGGGTGCGCGCAGCGACTGGGAAATCTTCAAGGGGATAGCGAAGAGCTTTTCCGAAGTTTGCGAGGGCCATCTGGGCGAGGAAACCGACGTGGTGCTCGTCCCCCTGCAGCACGACACGCCCGGCGAGCTCGGCCAGCCCCTGGAGGTCAAGGACTGGAAGAAGGGCGAATGCGACCCGCTTCCCGGCAAGACGATGCCGGCGGTGGTCACGATCGAGCGGAACTATCCCGAAACCTACAAGCGCTTCACCTCGGTCGGGCCGCTCCTCAAGAAGCTCGGAAACGGCGGCAAGGGCATCAGCTGGAACACCGACCACGAGGTCGATTTCCTGGCGGCCTTGAACGGCAAGGACGAAGACGGACAGCCGAAGATCGATACCGACATCGACGCCTGCGAAGTGATCCTGAGCCTGGCACCCGAAACCAACGGCGAGGTTGCGGTGAAAGCGTGGGAAGCCTTGAGCGAATTCACCGGCCGCGAGCACGCGCATCTCGCGCTGACCCGCGAGGACGAGAAGATCCGCTATCGCGACGTCCAGGCGCAGCCGCGCAAGATCATATCTTCACCGACCTGGTCGGGGATCGAGAGCGAGAAAGTCAGCTACAATGCCGGCTGGACCAACGTCCACGAGCTGATCCCGTGGCGGACGCTCACGGGCCGCCAGCAGCTCTACCAGGACCATCCATGGATGCGGGCGTTCGGCGAGGGCTTCACCACCTACAAGCCGCCGATCGACACCAAGGTGATCGAACCGGTGCTGAACAAGCGCGGCAACGGCAATGGCGAATTGGTGCTGAACTTCATCACCCCGCACCAGAAGTGGGGCATCCACTCGACCTACTCGGATAATCTACTGATGCTGACCCTCAACCGCGGCGGACCTGTCGTGTGGATCAGCGAGGAAGACGCCAAGCGCGTCGGAATCGAGGACAACGACTGGATCGAGGCCTTCAACGTCAACGGGGCTCTGAACGCCCGCGCCGTCGTCAGCCAGCGCGTCCCGTCCGGCATGTGCATGATGTACCACGCGCAAGAGAAAATCGTGAACGTTCCGGGGTCGGAGATCACCGGCATGCGCGGCGGAATCCACAACAGCGTCACGCGCACGATCACCAAGCCGACGCACATGATCGGCGGCTACGCGCAGCAGTCGTATGGCTTCAATTATTATGGGACCGTGGGCGCCAACCGCGACGAATTCGTCGTCGTTCGCAAGATGAACAAGGTCGATTGGATGGACGAGCCGGCAGAGCCGGTTGCGGCCGCCTGAGGAGTAAAGAGTAATGAAAGTACGTGCCCAGGTCGCGATGGTCCTGAACCTCGACAAGTGCATCGGCTGTCACACCTGTTCGGTGACCTGCAAGAACGTGTGGACCAGCCGCGAAGGTGTCGAATACGCGTGGTTCAACAACGTCGAAACCAAGCCCGGAATCGGATTTCCCAAGGAATGGGAAAACCAGAAGAAATGGAACGGTGGCTGGCGTCGCAAGAAGGACGGCAAGATCGAGCCTCGCATCGGCGCGCGCTGGCGGGTGCTGGCGAACATCTTCGCCAACCCGGACCTGCCGGAGATCGACGATTATTATGAGCCCTTCACCTTCGACTACGACCACCTACAGTCGGCGCCGGAGATGAAAACCTTTCCCACGGCCCGGCCGCGCTCGCTGGTCACCGGCGAGCGGATGGAGAAGATCGAATGGGGCCCGAACTGGGAGGAGATCCTCGGCGGCGAATTCTCGAAACGGTCAAAGGATTCAAATTTCGCCGACATCGAGAAGGAGGTCTACGGCCAGTTCGAGAAGACCTTCATGTTCTACCTCCCGAGGCTGTGCGAGCACTGCCTCAACCCGACCTGCGTCGCCGCTTGCCCCTCCGGATCGATCTACAAGCGTGAGGAGGACGGGATCGTCCTCATCGACCAGGACAAGTGCCGCGGCTGGCGCATGTGCATTTCGGGCTGCCCGTACAAGAAGATCTACTACAACTGGAAAAGCGGGAAAGCCGAGAAGTGCATCTTCTGCTACCCGCGGGTCGAGGCGGGGCTACCGACCGTCTGCGCGGAAACCTGCGTCGGCCGCATCCGCTATCTCGGAGTCATCTTCTACGACGCCGACCGGATCGAGGAGATTGCCTCGACCGAGGACGAGCAGGATCTTTACGAGAAGCAGCTCGAGATCTTCCTCGACCCGCACGATCCCGAAGTAATCGCCCAGGCGAAGCGGGACGGCATCGCCGACAATTGGATCGAGGCCGCGAAGCTGTCGCCGATCTGGAAAATGGCGATGGAGTGGAAAATCGCCTTTCCGCTCCACCCCGAATACCGGACGCTACCGATGGTCTGGTACGTGCCGCCGCTGTCACCGATCCAGAATGTCGCCGAGCGGGGGCATATCGGGTTCGACGGCGAGATCCCGGACGTCGCGAGCCTGCGCGTGCCGGTCAAATATCTCGCAAACCTGCTGACCGCCGGCAAGGAAGAGCCGGTCGTGGATGCGCTCCGAAAGATGTTCGCGATGCGCATTCACATGCGCGACCGCGAGGTCGACGGCGCGACCAACCTCAAGGTCCTCGAACAGGCCGGCCTCACCCAGGCTCAGGTCGATGAGATGTACCGCTATCTCGCGCTCGCGGACTATGAGGATCGCTTCGTGATCCCGACCTCGCACCGCGAAGTCAGCGAGAACGCCTATGAGATCAAGGGCGGCTGTGGGTTCAGCTTCGGCAACGGCTGCAGCGGCGGCGGTCGCACCGAACCTAGCCTGTTCGGCTCGCCGAAGAAGGTCGGCCACGTGCCGGTGCCCGGAAAGCGGAGGGCAGCATGATCAGCTTCAAGGCGATCGGGGCCCTCCTCGACTATCCGACCCCGGAGCTCCAGGCCGCCGCCGACGAGATCGAGCAGGCTCTCCGTGAAGAACGTGCGGTGGCTGCCCCTGAGCTGGAAGGCGTCTGTGCCTTCATCAACCGACTGCGTGCCAGCGATGTTATGGACCTCCAGGAATATTGGATCGGTCTGTTCGACCGCTCGAAACGGCTCGCGCTGCACCTGTACGAGCACAGCTACGGCGAAAGCCGCGATCGCGGGCAGGCCATGGTCAACCTCGCGCTGACCTATCGAATGAACGGCTTTGAGCTGAACGCGGCCGAGATGCCCGACTATCTGCCGCTCTTTCTCGAGTTCCTGAGCGTCATCCCCGAGGTCCACGCGCGGCGCTATTTGACCGACGCGATCGAAATCATCGAAGCGCTGCGCATCCGTCTTGAAGAGCGGGATTCTGCTTATCGTGCGCTTCTGGGCGCACTCGTAACGCTCGCCTCCAGGGAGGCGGATAGTAACCAGGTGGACGCGATCCTTGCGGAGGAGCCGCAGGATCCCGCGAGCTTGGAAGAGCTCGACAAAGAATGGGCCGAAGAGCCCGTCGATTTTGCCGCTGGGTCGGCGCTGAAGGACTGCCCTTACGCCGGCGCGACCGCGCGTGATCGCGCGGCCGAATTTGCGAGAGCGGGAGCTTGAATATGGGAAGTCTCGTCCATCAGGCGCTGTTCGGGGTCTACCCCTACATCGCACTTTCGGTGTTCCTGATCGGCAGCCTGGTGCGGTTCGACACCGATCAGTATGGCTGGCGCTCGAAATCGAGCCAGCTCCTCAGGCGCAAACAGCTGGCGGTCGGGTCGGTGCTGTTCCATGTCGGCATTCTCGGCATCCTGCTGGGCCACGGTGTCGGGCTGCTGACGCCGGTCGCAGTATTCGAGTTTCTAGGCATCAGCCACGGATTCAAGCAGATGATGGCCATCGTCGTTGGCGGGCTCTGCGGTACCGCCTGCTTCATCGGACTACTGATGCTGCTTCACCGTCGCCTGTTCGACAGCCGAATCCGCAAGACTTCGAGCGTCAGTGATATTGCGGTGCTGCTAATCTTATTCGCTCAGCTCTCGCTTGGGATGCTCACCATCCCGCTGTCCCTGGGGCACCTCGACGGGACGATGATGGTCAGATTCATGAACTACGTGCAGGGGATCGTCACTTTGCGCCCGCAGCCTGCGCTGATCGCGACTGTGCCGTTGATCTTTAGGCTGCACATGTTTCTAGGGTTCACCATCTTCCTGATCTTCCCGTTCACACGGTTGGTGCATGTGTGGAGTGCGCCGGTTGGCTACCTGTTCAGGAATTACCAAGTCGTGCGGACCAAAGTGCGGGCGCTTGCTCCTTTCGAAGCGGACGACCTGCCGCCCTACGTCGCGCGGCCATTGTCGCGGCGGGAGCCGGTGGCGCCCACCCGCAGAAGGAAAGCGGCATGAGTATGATCAGCGTCAATGGAGTGGCGATCGGCAAAGACGCAGTTGCCCGCGAAATGCAGCATCACCCGGCGCCGTCACGGGCTGAAGCCGAAAGGCAGGCGGCAACCGCGCTGGTCGTGCGAGAACTGCTGTTGCAGCGCGTGAAGCAGCAAGAGATTGGGGGCGCTACCGAGGACGAGCGCGTCGCGAACCTGATCGAATCCGAAATCCGGGTCCCGGAGCCGACCGCGGAGGAAATTGCGCGTTACTACCGGCGCAACGGCCTGCAGTTCAGCTCGCCCGCGCTCTATCGAGCAGCCCACATCTTCTTCCCGGCGCGGGCGAGCAATGAAGCCGCCACCTCCGAGGCTAAGAAGAGGGCGAAAGCCGTGTTCGCCGAAGTAACGGCTGAACCGGGCCGTTTCGCGGAACTCGCCCGAGCCCATTCAGCCTGCTCGTCGAAGGAACACGGCGGATCGTTGGGGCTAGTGAGAAAAGGCGACACCAATCCAGAGGTCGAGCGCGCACTGACGACAATGGATGTCGGCTCAATCATTCTTGTCCACTCCCGTCACGGCTATCATATCCTGCGGCTCGACGACCGAGCGCCGGCTACACAGCTCCCGCTGGACCAGGCGAGCGGATGGATTGCGGAGCATCTCCGCAAGACCTCCAAGCGTCGGGCAATCGCCCAATATCTGCAGTTGCTCGCCGCCGGCGCGAAGATCCAGGGCGTCGAATTAGCTGCCGCCGATAGCCCGTTGGTGCAGTGATGCTGCTCGGCAAGGTCATCAAGCTGGCGATGTCGGCCGGGAGCGACTTTCCCGCAGACGTCGCCATCCGGGAGCCCGAGCTTGCGACGCGGCTGCAAGCGGAAGCCGAGCGCGCGGGAATGGATCTGCCGCGCTTCGTCGCAGACACGGTGAGCCGATTCATGGCTCACGAGGACGGCGAAAGCTGGACGACGATCGTGGGCAACATTCAGCGGACCGACGATCCAGGCTATGCCTTCATTTCAACCATCATGCACGCGCGGCTTGATCACAAGTGCGACCAGCACTCCTGAACGGGCGTCGCGTACCGCCTCATAATCGCTGACATCGTTAGAACGCGCGTGCGGCGCCGACTGGTTTAGGGCCTGGTCGGGCTGCGATCGAAGTCCGTGACCGCGTAAAGCGCCTTCGCGCGGTGCTGAACGTGCGCCTTTGAGGGAAGCGGAAGGACGATGCTTCTGCAATCGAAGGCGCTCGCCAGCAGTTCAAGCGCTTTATAGAGGGCATGCCGCACAGGTGCGCGGCGACTGAGCTCAAAGGTAACCAGAGCATCTACGTTCAGTACCCTTCCGACGAGCGGCTTTCTGGCGACTTCATAGGTGGCAACACCATGAATATTTCCATCCAGCGCGCGCGCGGCGAGGATACCGCCGCCGCGCTCGATCAATTCCGCTGCTTCCGACATCCACCAGTCGCAGTTGGCAAGGGAATCGGACATGCGCACGACGGGCCACGCGTCGAGCAGCTCGTCGCGGTTCAGATGGTCGATCTCAAATTGCGGCATCGGCATTATCCGTCTTCAACGCTCACTAAGGGACAATGCGTATCGGGTGATGAGCCAGATCACCTTACCCAATGATCCACATCAACAGGGTGCTGAGAGGCTAAATCGAATGATCACATCGGCGGCGCGTAAACTGGAGCCATTGCCGACTGGTCATCCCTGCCAAGGCTGCGAAGTACGCGACCGGGCTGTCTGTGGCGTGCTCGACTGTACGGATCTGGCCCGTTTCAAAAGCATGGGCTGGACTCTCAAGCTGACCCCTGGGCAGGCCTTGTTCCACGAGGGTGATCCTGCGACGCGAGTGTTCACGCTGACGACAGGCACCCTGAAGCTTTATAAGCTGCTCGCCGACGGCCGCCGGCAAATCACGGGCTTCGTTCACCCCGGAGATTTCCTTGGAATAAGCGTCGACGACGAGCATGCGTTCACCGCCGAGGCGATGGAGAACTCTCAATTGTGTTGGTTTCCGAGTAGCCGCTTCGACGACTTCGTGGAGGATGAAGCGGTGATGGAACGCGAGCTATACCGGCTCGCCGCCCACGAGCTTGCGGCCGCTCAGCAGCAATTCGTGCTGCTTGGACGCAAGACGGCGAAGGAGCGGATCGCAAGCTTCCTGCTCTCACTCGAGAAAAAAGCGCAGCGGCCGGGTGAAGCAACGTGCGGCCTAGTACGGCTGCCCATGAGTCGCTCTGATATTGCTGACTATCTCGGGCTCACGAAGGAAACCGTTAGTCGAGTGATATCGGCCCTGAAGCGCGATCACATCGTCCGATTGGAGGAGCTCAATTCGATCCAGATCGTCGATCGGGACAGGTTGGAACAGCTTGCTGAAGCCACCGCTTGAGAGAGTTGCCGCATGAGCTTCCGATCTTGCTCGCCTCGGTGATGGGGGGCGCTTTTCTCGGCACTTGGCTCGGAGTCGAACGCCTTCCCCGTCCTTGGCTGGTGACCATTGCCGGCACAAAGTTGCTCTTCACGTGAGCGGCAAGATCGCGGTGGTGATCCTCGCTGGCGGGGAAGGCAGGCGTATCGGCGGCGGCAAGCCGCTGCGGCGCTTCGGCGGCGAACGCCTCATCGATCGCGCGCTGCGCCGAGCACGGGCCTGGTCGGATCTTGTTGTAGTCGGCGTGCGCTCTCGAGGACAGATCACGTCGCTGGACGCGCCCATCATCATCGACACACCCAATATAGCGGGTCCGCTTGGTGGTCTTGTTTCGGCGCTCCTTTTCGGCGTGAAGTCGGGCCGCGAATTCGTCCTTACCATTCCGGCTGACATGCCGTTTCTGCCACGGAATTTGCTCGATCGACTGCTGGCGGAAATCGGGCAACGTTGCTGCGCGATTGCGGGCAGCGGAGGGCATGCGCATCCGGTCTGCGGACTGTGGCGAACGTCCGCGCTCGATCATGTCGGTGGTTATCTGACGAGCGAAAAGCGCTCGCTTAAGGGCTTCGCCGCGCGGATCGGTTGTCAGGAGGTGGAATGGCAGTCCCAGCCCGTCGACCCCTTCTTCAACATCAACACCGACAAAGACTTGGCTCAAGCGCTCCAGCACGCGGGAAATTAGAAAATAAGAACCTCGACGAGGTCGCCGGCAGTAACACCCGGCGTATTCGCGTGCTGCCGGACGAGCAGGTCGGCTTCAGCCAACGCCTTCTGTGCACTTGAATCTTGGAACGAAAGGAGCTCGGCTGTGCCGTCACGCCA
Source organism: Sphingomicrobium sp. (assembly GCA_036275975.1). GTDB lineage: Bacteria > Pseudomonadota > Alphaproteobacteria > Sphingomonadales > Sphingomonadaceae > Sphingomicrobium. The sequence goes on along the minus strand of DASUCP010000197.1, from coordinate 4,322 downwards.
GCGCGCTCGATGGAAGGTTTCGCGCGGGCCGCAAGCACCCAGCGGCTCCGCAAGCGGAGCGGTCCGCCACGCAAGAGCGCGCTGAACCGGCTGCCCCGTCATTCCCGCGAGCAGCGGCACAAGCAGTAGGCGCGCCGTCACCAGTGCGGACGTGGGGTTCCCCGGCAGACCCACGACAAGCTTCTCTCGCGCATGCCCGAGCCACACTGGCTTTCCGGGCTTGATCGACACCTTGGAGAAAATGAGATTTAGGCCAAGTGGCTCGAACATCGCCTTGGCGAAGTCCTTCTCTCCGACCGAAGCGCCACCGGTGACGACGATGAGGTCCGCAAGATCGATGGCCGATGCTGCTGCGCTCTGCATCGAGGGAAGATCGTCTCCCAGCCGCATTCGGCTCATGCAAGTGGCGCCCCATTGGCAAGCAAGCGCCGCCAGGCCGAACGACACGCTCTCTGGGATGGCGTCGACCTTTGCACGTGCCGTGCCGGGCTCTGCGAGTTCATCGCCGGTGCTGAGGATCGTGAGCCGCGGACGCCGATAGACTTCCAGCTTGTCGAGGTCCGCGCTAACTGCGGCGACGATAGCTTGGGGGTTAAGCAGGCGGCCGGCGGCGAGCAATTCCTCTCCTGCTGAAAAGTCGGAGCCTTGCTTGCGAATGTGGAGCGCCGTCTCCGGCGCCTCCTCAATGATCGCAAGACCGCCGTCACGCCGGACGTTCTCCTGAATCACGACCCGATTGGCTCCCGCGGGAACCGGCGCTCCGGTGAAGATCCGAACGCAGGCGCCGGGCTCAAGCCGGCCATTCCACCTCGCACCAGCGAACGACTCTCCGCTGATCTCGAGCACCGCGGGTAAGCTTTCCAGGTCCTCGCTCCGAACGGCGTAGCCGTCCATTGCAGAGACATCCGAGCGGGGGGAGTTTATCTGTGCGACGACAGGCTTCGCCAGCACCCGGCCTGCCGCTTCAGCGACGGCGATGGTCTCGCGTCCTAGCGGCTTTGCGACGGACCGGACGAGTTCGAGCGCCTCGTCGAAGCTGATCATCCGCGCTGCCACTCGCCGGACTTCCCACCGGTCTTTCTGGTCACCTCGATGCCGCCAATGCTCATCGTGCGGTCGACCGCCTTGAGCATATCGAACAAGGTGAGGCACGCGATCGACACGGCTGTGAGCGCCTCCATCTCGACACCGGTGACAGCATTGGTTCGCACTTCCGACGTGACGCGAAAGCCCGGAAGGGCGTCATCCACATTGATCCGGACCTCGACCTTGGTCAGCGGCAACGGGTGGCAGAGCGGTATGAGTTCGGCGGTGCGCTTGGCCGCCATAACGCCGGCCAACTCTGCAGTGTGAATGACCGAGCCCTTCGGAGCAGTCCCGGCGCGAACCTGCTCCAGCGTCTCTGGCTTGCAGGTTAGCATACCGGCGGCCGTTGCGGTCCTTGCGGTCACGCCCTTGTCGGAAACGTCAACCATGCGCGCGCGGCCGCTCTCGTCGAGGTGGCTGAGCCCGCTCATGCGCAAAGATCCCTCAGTCGAGGCACCTGACCGGCGAGCGAACACGGCCGGTAGCGACTGTCGAGCTCATGTTGGAGGACCAAATCCCAGCCATCACGGCATGCTCCGGTCGACCCGGGCAGGCAGAACACAAACGTGTCGTCGATCTGGCCCGCGAATGCGCGCGACTGGAGTGTCGAAAAGCCCACGGTGCCAAAGCTCGCCTGGTGGAACAGGATCGAGAACCCGTCCATCTCTCGGCGGAACAGCGGTTTGACCGCTTCGGGCGTGACGTCGCGCGGCGCAAATCCCGTACCGCCCGTCGAAATGATCACATCCACGCCCTCGTCCTCTGACCACGCCCGAACCTGTGCCTGGATCGCCCCGACATCGTCGGTCACGATTGCCTTGGCGGCCAATTCATGCCCCGCGGCCGTGAGCCGGTCCACGAGGAGAGCGCCCGACTTATCGGTCGCTTCGGTCCGGCTGTCCGATACGGTGAGCACGGCGATCCGCAGTGCGTAGAACGTGAGTTTGTCGTCGATCCCTGCCATCCGTCAGCCCCACCGCTCACGGTCCGAATAATCTGTCGCCGTCGGCTCGATCCACTCCGAGCCGGCTTCGCCGATCTCGCGCTTCCAGAACACCGCCTCAGTCTTGAGCCGATCCATCAGATAGTCGGCGGCCTCGAATGCCGCGCGGCGATGCATTGATGCGGCACCGGCGAAGACGATCGGCTCACCTGCAGGGATATCTCCGCACCGGTGGACGACGTGCACATGACTCACGTCGAACCGCGTTGCAGCTTCGACCGCAATGGCTTCCAGCGACTGCTGGGTGAGCGCAGGATGATGCTCGAGTTTCAGCCGCTCAACGGCCTCGCCGCTCTTCGACCGGGACCGGGCAATCCCTGTGAAGCTGACCACTGCTCCATCGCCCCTCGCATGCTCGACCAGCGCCACGAGCTCCCGGTCCGGCCGAAGCGCATCCTCCTGAAGACGGGCAATAACGCTCATCCGCCGGACACCGGGGGCAAGAACTCCACGCAATCACCCTCTACGATGTGATAATCGTCGCGAACGACGGAACCGCGGACGCATGCGACCGAGCGGCGGTTAGCGAGGGTCGCCGCTGCGAGAGGATGCTCGGCCGCCAGTAGCCGTCGCACTTCAGCAATCGATGACCCCGGCCCGGCTTCGAAATCGATTTGGGGGGCGATCGATTCCGCCAGTCGGCCATAGAACATGATCTTCATCAGCTCACCTACTGCTCTCGTTTGCTGTTGCGGTGCATGACGCCGAGGTCAACGTGGCGTCCCATGCTTTCGCCGGGGAGATCCCGTCTTCCGGCGAAATCGGGCTGGGGTGGTGAGAGATCACCGGAAGACTTGCAACGGCTTACCGAACCGGCTTCTAAACCATGAATACGCAAAACTACTGACTCGACGAGGAGCGCTCTGACCCTGAATTGGGCTCGACCGACAGAAGCGCCAGAAAGCCCGGTCTTCACAAAGCGCTGACTAGGTGGCGGAGAGGGTGGGATTCGAACCCACGGTACGGTTGCCCGTACGCCGCATTTCGAGTGCGGTGCTTTCGACCACTCAGCCACCTCTCCGCGGATTTTTGAGATGCCGGCCGCATTGAGGCGGCTTGGTCGGACGCGGCGCTCTAGCAGCGCGCCTGGTGCTTGCCTAGATAGGAAGCATGACCCCTTTTGAACCTTTCGAGCGTTCCCCCTCCATGGCGCCGAATATTGACATCCCCTTGGCGCGGTTCGGGATCGGCGAAGTCGTGCGGCACAAGCTGTTCGACTTCCGCGGCGTCATCTTCGACGTCGACCCGGTCTTCACCAACAGCGACGAATGGTACGATTCCATTCCCGAGGCGCTTCGGCCCTCGAAGGAGCAGCCGTTCTACCACCTGCTCGCCGAGAATTCGGAGACCGCCTACATCGCCTACGTGAGCCAGCAGAACCTGGTCCCCGACGAGACCGATGAGCCTGTCGAGCATCCCGCGATCGAGACGATGTTCGAGCGCCTCGAGAGCGGCGGCTACCGCTTGCGCGACCAGCTTCGCCAATAGCCGCGGCGGTTGACACTCCAGCGCCCCTGCCATAGGCGGCGCGCTTCCCCGCGCTTGCAGTCGCTTGTCTAGGCGCCACGCGCGCGGGCCACGGGAATTCGAGGAAAGAGAAAGCCATGTTCGCAGTCGTCCGCACGGGTGGGAAGCAGTACCGCGTGCACCCCGGAGACAAGATCGTCGTCGAGAAGCTCGACGGCAGCGCCGGTGACAAGGTCACGCTCGGCGACGTCCTGCTCGCCGGCGACGGCGGTAATCTCCAGAAGACCGACGGCCTGACTGTCGCCGCCGAGATCGTCGCGCAGGCGAAGGGCGAGAAGGTCACGGTGTTCAAGAAGCGCCGCCGCCACAACTACCGCCGCAAGAAGGGTCACCGCCAGCAGCACACCATCCTGAAGATCGTCGCGATCGGCGATCACAAGGAACAGAAGAAGACTGCTCCGAAGGGGGAAGCAGCGTCCAAGGCGGAGGCAGCGCCTGCTGCACCTGCGAAGAGGAAGGCCAAGGCGGATACTGCTCCTGCCGAGGTCGATGCGACCCCAACCGAGAATCCTGCGCCCGACAATGAGGCGCAGGCCAATCCTCCGGCTCAGAGCGTCGACGCTCTGGCGAAAGGCTCCAAAGCCAAGGCGAGCGACAAGCCGACAGCCAAAACCCCGTCGACAAAAAATGCTGCACCTGCTAAGGCCGCGGCCAAGAAATCTCCGAAGAAGAAGTAATCAGTCATGGCACATAAGAAAGCAGGCGG
>DASUCP010000196.1:0-2144 GCA_036275975.1 Sphingomicrobium sp. | reverse complement strand
TCGACGATGCGCTGACGCTGTTCGAAGAGAACAAGATCACCGCGCTGTTCGTCGTTGAGGAGGACATGCACGGCAGGAAGCCTGTCGGAGTGTTGCACATCCACGACTGCCCAGCACCGAGATGAACGTCGTCATCCTGATACCGGCGCGCTACGCTTCTTCGCGCTATCCGGGCAAGCCGCTGGTGGAGCTGAAAGGCGCCAACGGCGCAGCCAAGCCGTTGATCCAGCGCAGTGTTGAAGCGGCCCGCCGAGTAAAGGGCGTCTCCGGAGTGTTCGTAGTTACCGACGATGAGCGGATTGCCGAAGGCTGCGCGCCCGCGAAGGTCGGCGTGATCATGACCTCGCCCGAATGCCGCAACGGCACCGAGCGCTGCGCGGAGGCGCTCAGTTCGCTTCACGAGCCCGACGTCGTGATCAATTTTCAGGGGGATGCGCTGCTTACGCCACCAGGCTTTGTTGAGGCGCTGATTGCTCGGCTCGAAAGCGACAAGGACGCGCTGGTCGCGACGCCGGCCATGCGACTTCGGAGCGACGAGGTCCGCGCTTTGCAGGCGGAGGAACGCGCCGGCCGCGTCGGCGGCACGACGGTGGTCACCAATGATGAGGGACACGCGCTGTATTTTTCGAAGCGCCTAATTCCCCGCCTTCCGGCTGGTGCGCTCGACGGCACGACGTCGCCAGTGCGGCTGCATGTCGGCGTTTATGCGTATCGGCCCGAGGCGTTGGAGCGCTATGTCGCGATGCCCGTGAGCGAACTGGAGACGCTCGAAGGGCTGGAGCAACTGCGGTTCCTTGCGGCCGGGATTGCAATCGCGGTTGTCGATGTCGAAACGCCCCCCTTCGCGCTGCGCGAGCTCAACAATCCCGAGGATGTCGCACCGATCGAGCAGGCGCTCGCGGAGGCCGGGCTCGAGTGAGTTATTGGGATTCGCTCGACCCGAAGTACCGGCTCATCCTGTGTGATGTTTGGGGCGTCGTGCATGACGGAGTGCGGCTCTATCCCGGCGCGGGCAAGCGATTGAAGCAGTGGCGGGAGGAGGGCCGCCGCGTCGAGCTCCTAACCAATGCGCCTCGGACCGCTGAAGCGGTCGAGCAGCAACTGGCGCGCATCGGACTCTCGCGTGACGCTTATAACTTCGTCGCGACGAGCGGGGAGGCCGGGATTGAGGCGCTGCTTGCGCTCGGAAAGCCTGTCGGCTTCGTGGGCACCGACGGAGATCGCGAAATCCTCGAGGGCAGGGGCGTGCGGATCGCCGACCACGAGGAGTTTACCGATCTCGCCTGCACTGGCGTGACGGAGCAGCGACCCGATCCGCAGCAATATCGCAACGACCTCGAGCGTTGGGCCGAGCGCGATGTGCACATGCATTGCCTCAACCCCGATCGGGTGGTGGTCCGCGGTGGAGTGCCTGAGGCCTGTGCCGGAGCGATCGCGGACATCTACGAAATGATGGGTGGACGCGTGACCTGGTACGGCAAGCCCTTCCCTGCGATCTACGCGCATGCGCTGCGCCTCGCGGGCAATCCACCTACGGACGAGGTGCTTGCGGTCGGAGATGGGCTTCAGACGGATATACTCGGCGCAGCGCGAATGGGCTTTGACACCGTCTTCGTGTCGGGCGGAATCCACGCTGGCGAGCCATTTCCCGAAGATTTCGGCGATCGTTATGGCCTCGGCGACTGGCAGCCGGTGGCGGTCGTCGACGGCCTCGACTAGATAGCTAACATGAACCTACTCGGACGCCAGGTCGGGCTGGACCAGCCCATTTTCCTCATCGCCGGCCCGTGCGTAGTCGAGAGCGAGGAGCTGCAGCTGCGCACGGCGGAGCGGCTTAAAACCATCACGGACAAGCTCGGCATTCACTTCATCTTCAAGTCGAGCTTCGACAAGGCCAACCGCAGCAGCGACACGAGCTATCGCGGACCGGGGATGGACGAGGGTCTGCGCGTTCTAGAGAAGGTGAAGAACACGCTGGACGTGCCGGTGCTGACCGATGTCCATGACATTCCGCAGATCGCGCCTGTTGCGGAGGTCGTCGACGTGCTTCAGACTCCGGCGTTCCTCGCTCGGCAGACCGACTTCATTCATGCCGTCGCCGCATCGGGCAAACCAGTGAACCTCAAGAAGGCGCAGTTCATGGC
>DASUCP010000195.1:0-6264 GCA_036275975.1 Sphingomicrobium sp. | reverse complement strand
GTCCATCTCGTATGGCATCTCGCCGAACCACACGATGTCGGGACGAACGCAGCCTTCGACCGCGCAAGCTGGGCATGATGCGGCCGTCCCCATCGGGCCGGTCCAGCCGAAGCGCTGGTCGCAGGCCAGGCACCACCCCTTCGTCAGCTCACCATGCATGTGGACCAGTCGCTTCGAGCCCGCCCGTTCGTGCAAATCGTCCACATTCTGCGTGACGAGCAGCAACTCGCTGGGCCAATCCGCGTCAAAACGAGCGAGCGCTTCGTGCGCCGCGTTCGGCTTCACCGCCTCGAGCTTCGCTCGCCGCTGGTCGTAGAAGTCATGCACCAGCGCAGGGTCGCGCCGGTAAGCCTCGGGCGTGCACACGTCCTCCACGCGATGGCCTTCCCACAGGCCATCGGGACCGCGGAAGGTCGAAAGCCCGCTCTCGGCCGAAACTCCGGCGCCGGTCAGGATCACAATGTTTCGAATGTCACTCAAATCCACATGTCACACCTAAGTGCTTGAGCAGACTTGGTGAAGCGCTTGTGTGGAAGCGCGAGTTGGTGTTCGCTCAGTGCCTGATATAAACTTGCGTTTCGAACGGCTTAGAGGCCGTTGCTAGGAGGATACAAGATCAGCAAGATCCTGCGATCGAGGCTTCCGCAGCGCTTCGCTGGAATCGCACCGCCGATTGCCGTCGAGATCGGCGTGGGCATCGCCGCCGCAGTAATCGCCGTGGCGCTGCGATATCTTTTAGCGCCCGTCATCGGCGACACCGCGCCGTACATCTTCGTCTCTGCAGCGATCGTCGTTTCCGCGATCCTCGCGGGATGGCGCAGCGGCTTGATCTCACTGATCGTTGGAGACGCCCTGACACTGCTGGCGATCATCGGACCCCCCGGCAGCTTCTATATCGACGATGCGCACCGGCGCTCCGGATTCATAGCGGCGACCATGGCCCAGCTCATCCTCCTGCTGATCATTGCACTCTACCAGCGTGAGATCGACCGCGGCGCGCGCGAACGCGAGAAACGCCTGGCGTTGCTGGACGATGCTCTGAAGGAAATTGACCACCGGACGCGCAACAATTACCAGACGGTCCTTGCGCTGGTGGAGCTCCAGGCGAGGCGGTCGTCCGACAGGAAGGTCCGGGACGCGCTTCGCCAAGTCGCAGATCGGATCCAGGCAATCGCCAGCGCGTCGGAGCAACTTGCGATACGGAGCGCCGGCCTCGATGCGGTACGGCTCGACGATCACCTGTGCGAACTCGTGCAGGAGATCGAACGCGGGCTTTCGCGCGGGAACGTGAAGGTTGCATGCGATATTGACGATGTAACGGCGAGCGCGGACACCGCGACTTCGATTTCGATCATCGTCAACGAGCTGGTCACGAATGCGATGAAGCATGCATTCAGCAACGAACGGTCGGGCCGCGTTGAGGTTACCGGCAGGGCAGGACGGATGTTCGAGCTGACCGTTTCGGACGATGGCAGCGGAGTCGAAGCGACGCGTCGGGACGATCACGCCGGACTTGGCACGAGGCTGGTCGAAAGCTTCGCGCGGCAGATCGGCGCCGAGCATGAGGTCATTTCGTCGGTGAAAGGCACCACGCACCGCCTGCTCATTCCGAGTCTCGACTGATGGGTGAGGTGCGGATCGGGATCGGCGGCTGGACCTATCCGCCATGGCGCGGCGTGTTCTACCCGGACAAATTACCGCAGTCGAAAGAGCTGGAATATGCGTCACGCGCGCTGACCGCGATCGAGATCAACGCGACCTTCTACGGGCGGCAAAATCCGAAGAGCTGGCAGAAATGGGCGGACACCGCACCCGACGGATTCCAGTTCGCGGTGAAGGGCTCCCGCTACTGCGTCATGAAGCCCAAGCTCGCCGAGGCCGCCGATGGCCTTTCCGGCTTCTTCGCGCAGGGATTTGCGGCGCTTAGCGCGAAGCTCGGGCCGATCCTCTGGCAGTTTGCCTCACGTCGGAAGTTCGACCGCGACGACATCGCCGGTTTCATTGACCTGCTTCCGGAAAAGCTCGACGGAATCACGCTTCGTCACGCGATCGAGCCGCGGAACGAAAGCTTCCGCGACGAGAAGTTCTTCGAGCTTTGCCGGAGCCGCAACATCGCCATCGTTCTGGAAGACTCGGACGAATATCCGACCATAGAAGCGGACACTGCCGACTTCGCTTACGCGCGGCTGCAGCGGATGAGCGAGGACGTCCTAACTGGCTATGACGATGCCGCGCTGGACGGTTTCGCAAAACGGGCGCGGGAATGGCAGAAGCGCGGCGAGGCCTACATCTTCATGATCAACGGCGCGAAGGTGCGCGCTCCGGCGGCGGCGCTGGCGCTGCAGGAACGCCTTCGCTAACCAGCGTCCATGCGCACTGCCGACCAGCCGATCCGCATCAGCCTGTTCGCCCCGAAAGGGCGCATGGGCAAAGCCATAGCGGCGGCGGTGGCTGAGGATGCGCGCTTCGCTGTGGATCAAGATCACGGCGACGTGCTGGTCGATTTCTCCGCCCCAGATGCGCTCGGAGCAAGCTTGGAGCGCGCGGTTTCCGCGTCCATTCCCATTTTGGTGGGTACAACTGGCCTCGACCAGAGCGCAGATGAGCGGATCGCGGCGGCTACAAAGCAGATCGCGATTCTGCGCGCTCCGAACACGTCGTTGGGGATCGCGGTCCTCGCGCAACTCGTGGAGCGCGCGGCGCAATTGCTCGGGCCCGAATGGGACATCGAGATTGCCGAGACGCACCACCGGATGAAGACCGACGCGCCGTCCGGAACCGCGTGGCTCCTCGGTCACGCGGCCGCGCAAGGACGCGGCGTTGAACTGGAAGCGGAACCGGGCCGCTGCGGCACTGGTCTGAAACGCGAAGCCGGTGCAATCGGATTTGCCAGCCTTCGCGGCGGCACTGTCGCGGGCGAGCATGACGTCATGTTCCTGGGCGACAAGGAACGCGTCATCCTGTCGCACAAGGCGGAGAACCGGATGATCTTCGCGAAAGGAGCGCTCGCCGGGGCGCGCTTCCTGATCGGCAAGCCCGCCGGGCTCTATTCGATGCGGGACGTGATCGGTTCCCTGTGACTCGCGACCAGGTTTTCGAGTTCTTCCGCCGGCTCGCGGAGGCGAACCCTTCGCCCACAACTGAGCTCGAATCGACGAATCCGTACCAACTTCTCGTCGCGGTCGTGCTTTCCGCGCAGGCGACCGATGCGAGCGTCAATATCGCGACGAGGCCATTGTTCGAGCACATCAAAAAACCCAGGCAGATGGTCGAGCTTGGCGAGGATCGGCTCCGCGAGGCGATCAAGATGATCGGGCTATTCAACACCAAGGCGAAGAACGTGATCGCGCTCAGCCAGGCGCTCATCGACAATCATGGCGGTGAGGTCCCGCGAACTCGAGAGCAGCTGCAGGCTCTGCCAGGCGTCGGTCGGAAGACGGCCAACGTGGTGCTCAACACAGCGTTCGGCGAGGAGACATTCGCCGTCGACACCCATGTCTTCCGGGTTTGCAACCGCACTGGGCTCGCACCAGGCAAGACGGTCGACGATGTAGAAGCGAAGCTCGAAAAGATCGTCCCGCAGCCATTCCGGCGCGACGCGCATCACTGGCTGATCCTGCACGGTCGGTACATCTGCAAGGCGCGGCTACCCGAATGCTGGCGCTGCCCCGCGATCGACCTCTGCCGCTACAAGCCGAAAACGCCTGCGCCGGAGGATCGCGCTAAATCCAGCGGCGCTCGAAGCGATCGCCCAAGGTCGTCAAGAGTTCGTACTGCGAAAGGCCGGATTGCTGTGAAGCCGAAGGCAAGTCGTAGTCGATCTCGACCCAATCGCCTTCCCTGATCCCGGGCGCGGCATCGACGCCGACGGCGAGCAGGTCCATCGACACGCGGCCGAGCACGGGAAGCGCGACTTCCCCGACGAATGCCGATCCGCGGGACGAAAAGCTGCGGAGATATCCGTCTGCGTAACCGATGTTCAGCACCGCGGCCTCAGTGTCCGCCTCCGCGTTGTACGTCGCGCCGTAGCCGCAGCTTTCGCCCTTGTGGATCGTGCGCCGTTGGACGACCTGCGCTTCCACCCGCGCGACCTGGCGGATGCTGCCTTCGAACTCCGGGCGCTGAACGCCCCCGTAGATCGAGATGCCCGGGCGTACGAGGTCGAAGCTGTAGTCGCGGCCGAGTCCGATGCCTGCGGAGTTGGCGAGGCTGTGGCGCCGCGCCGAAACTGTCGCGACTACGGCGCGAAAGCGCTCGAGCTGCATCGCGTTCAGGGGGCACTCCTCGTCGGCGCAGGCAAGATGGCTGTGCAAGGTGTCGATCTTGAGGCCGTCGAGTGCACCAATGTGTGCCGGCCGAAGCCCGAGGCGATTCATTCCCGTGTCGATCATCACATCGCACGGCCGATCGGTTGCGATCTCCTTCCAGCGCGCGACCTGCCGAGGCGTGTTGAGGCATGGCCGGGCACGGACGCGCGTCGCTGCTTCGACATCGTCGGGGCCGACCCCGTGGAGAACGACGAGGCTCACGTCCTCCGGCAAATTGCCGAGAGCTTCAGCCTCTGCCCAGCTGGAGACGAAGAAGTCGCGGCAGCCCGCCTTCAGCAGCGCCTCGACGGTCTCGCGTGCGCCAAGGCCATAGCCATCCGCTTTGACCGCCGCCCCCGTCGCAACGCCCGCGCGATACTGCAGCCACCGCCAGTTCTCCTGGATTGCAGAGCTGTCGATAGTCAGGCGAAGCGCGCGGTGCATGGCGATGCCGTAGCCGCTTGGCTGCGGAGTCGACTAGCCCCGCTCCGCCCGATGAGCGTCCGCGAGTTCGCCGAGGCTGGTGAAGCGGAAATCGAAATGGGGCATTGGATCCGGCAGGACCGTCGCTCCGCCGCCGGGCCGGCCATGCCGCCGGTCGATCCACGCCGAAGCGATGCCCATGTTGTTGGCCGGCACATGGTCATGGAACAGGCTTTGGGCCACGTGCAGCAGCTTCTCTTTCCCGATGCCGGCGTCGGCCAGATGCGTGAGGAGATATTCGAAATTCCTGAGATCCGGCTTGTACGAGCCGATATCCTGCGCGGTGAAGATAAAGTCGAAGTCCACGCCCAGTCTGCGATTGCTTCCGGCAAAGCTCAGCCGGTCCACGTTGGAGAGGATGACCAGCTTGAAGTGCTGTTTCAAATAGCGAAGCGCTTCCACGCTGTCAGGGAAGGCAGGCCAATCGCCCACCGATGCGCCGAACTTCGCGGCCTGCACCTCGTCCTCTTCGATGCCGAAGCGATCGCAAAGCCTCGCGTACACCTTCTCGAGCAGCTGTGAGTAGACGAGGTTGGGACGTTCCTGCTCGAGCTCGAACTCAATCACCCCATAGGCTTCGAGCAGTTCTTCGCCGGCAACGCCGCTGCGTTCGCTGAAGGGTCGCAGCGCGCTGAGCAGCCCGCTCTCCCAATCGATTAGGGTCCCGTAGCAATCGAAACTCAGGGCCTCGAAATCCGAAAGCTTCATAGCTCGGCGCTAGTCCTCGCCAAACCGTTCGGCAAGGTTCGGCTTAGGACTAATGAGGCTCCGCCGGTGATTATTCCACCGTCACGCTCTTCGCCAGATTGCGTGGTTGGTCGACATCGGTGCCTTTCAGCACCGCCACGTGATAAGCGAGCAGCTGCACGGGCACTGCGTAGACGAGCGGCGCAATGAGCGGGTGGACCTCTGGCATTTCGATCGTCGCCATGCAGCCTTCCCCCGCCTCGGCGATGCCGTTGGCGTCGCTGATCAGCACGATCTTGCCGCCGCGCGCACGGACCTCCTGCATGTTGCTGACGGTCTTCTCGAATAGCGGTCCTGACGGCGCGAGGACGATGACGGGCACGTCGTCGTCGATGAGCGCGATCGGTCCGTGCTTCATCTCGCCAGCGGCATATCCTTCGGCGTGGATGTAGCTGATTTCCTTGAGCTTCAGCGCACCTTCGAGCGCCATGGGATAATCCGGCCCGCGGCCGAGATAGAGCACGTCGTGCGCAGGCGCGACCAAGTGCGCCATCGCGGCGATATCGTCGTCGTGATTCAGCGCAGCATTGAGTGCCGCTGGGGCCTCCTGGAGGTGCGCGACGATCTCTTTCTCTTCGTCGCGGCTGAGCAGTCCCTTGGCGCGCGCAAGGTTCGCGGCCAGCGCTGCCAGAACCGCCAACTGGCAGGTGAAGGCCTTGGTTGAGGCCACTCCGACTTCTGGCCCGGCATGCGTGGGCAGGAGCAGGTCCGCCTCCCGCGCCATCGA
>DASUCP010000194.1:0-9292 GCA_036275975.1 Sphingomicrobium sp. | reverse complement strand
GCTGCAGCCCAAGGGCATCATCTTCTCAGGCGGCCCTGCTTCAGTGATCGAAGCGGAAAGCCCGACCGCGCCGCAGGTCCTGTTCGACGGCGGCCTTCCGCTGCTCGCCATCTGCTACGGGCAGCAGACGCTCCACCAGCAGCTTGGCGGCAAGGTCGTCGCTTCCGACCAGCGCGAGTTCGGCCGCGCGTTCATCGACATCGTCGCGCCCTCCAGGCTGTTCGACGGCTTGTGGAACGTCGGCGACAAGCACCAGGTGTGGATGAGCCACGGCGACCGGGTCGAGACGCTCGCGCCAGGGTTCGAAGTCGTTGCTAGGTCCGAGGGTGCGCCGTTCGCGATCGCGACTAATGAAGGTGCAAAGCGCTACAGTCTGATGTTCCACCCGGAGGTCGTGCACACGCCCGACGGCGGAAAGCTTCTCGCCAACTTCGTGCGCCACGTGTGCGGGTGCGCCGGCGACTGGACCATGGCGAGCTTCAAGGAAGCCAAGATCGCCGAGATTCGAGAGCAGGTGGGAAGTGGGCGCGTGATCTGCGGTCTATCCGGGGGTGTCGACAGCGCCGTCGCCGCGGTGCTGATCCACGAGGCGATCGGAGACCAGCTCACCTGCGTGTTCGTCGATCATGGCCTCATGCGGCTGGGCGAAGCGGAGCAGGTCGTGAGCCTGTTCCGCAACAGCTACAACATTCCGCTGGTCCACGTGGATGCGAGTGCCGATTTCCTCGGCGGACTCGAGGGAGTCACCGATCCGGAGAAGAAGCGGAAGTTCATCGGCGCCGAATTCATCAACGTGTTTGAGGCCGAGGCCAAGAAGATCGGCGGCGCCGACTTCCTGGCGCAGGGCACGCTCTACCCGGATGTGATCGAGAGCGTGAGCTTCACCGGCGGGCCTTCCGTCACCATCAAAAGCCACCACAATGTCGGAGGTTTGCCCGAACGAATGAACATGAAGCTCGTGGAACCCTTGCGCGAGCTGTTCAAGGACGAAGTGCGCGAACTCGGCCGCGAGCTCGGTCTTCCCGAGGCGTTCGTCGACCGCCATCCATTCCCCGGTCCCGGCCTTGCCATCCGCATTCCCGGCGACGTCACGAAAGAAAAGTGCGATATCCTTCGGAAGGCCGATGCGATCTACCTCGAGGAGATCCGCAACGCCGGGCTGTACGAAGCGATCTGGCAGGCCTTCGCGGTACTGCTTCCAGTGCGCACGGTCGGCGTGATGGGCGATTACCGCACTTACGATTACGTCTGCGCGCTGCGCGCCGTAACGAGCGTCGACGGCATGACTGCCGACACCTTCCATTTCGATCCCGAGTTCCTGAGCCGGGTCGCAACCCGGATCGTGAACGAGGTCAATGGAATCAACCGCGTCGTTTACGATTACACGTCGAAACCTCCGGGCACCATCGAGTGGGAGTGAGGCTGCGATGCATCGTTCGCGGATCAACGGCATCCTGATCGACTGCAATGTCGAGGACATTGGTGCAGCGGCGCAGTTCTGGGCTGGCGCACTCGGACGCCCGGTCGATCCCGATCATCCCGGCACTCGCGGCAATTATGTCATGCTCGAAACGCCGCCAGATGAGATGAGCGTTCAAATCCAACGTGTGGATCATGAAAGCCGAATCCATCTCGATATCGAAACCGACGACATCGAAGCCGAAGTCGCACGGCTCGAGAAACTCGGGGCGATCGTCGACACGCGGAAGGAGCGCTGGGTTGTCATGCGTGCTCCCTCGGGCCAGCGTTTCTGCATAGTCCGCGTGCAGCGGTCAGGGTGGCCGAAAGGCGCGACGACTTGGGAGTAGGCATGTCTAAGAGCCTTGCAGTTGCGTTGATGCTCCTCTTCCTGACTGCCGCGGCCCCGGCGAAGCTCGATCCCGACACCGCTGCGTGGTGGCGAACGACGGCTCAGCTCTCAAATGACTCAATGGAAGGACGCGACACGGGGTCGCCCGCTTACCTTCGCGCGGCGAAACTGGTCGCCGCCAAGTTCCAGGCTGCAGGACTGAAGCCGGCGGGCGAGAACGGCAGCTGGTTCCAGCGCGTCCCGATGCACGAGATCCGCATCGACCGCGCGGTGCTTCGCGTGGGCAGCCGCCCGCTCGTCTTCCTTCACGACCTGACGATCTCGCCCACCGAGGCGACGCCCACGCATGTCTCGGCGCCGCTCATGTACGGCGGCTATTGCGGCGCTGGGTCTCTCGGCGATGTGCGCGCCAAGGTCGTCATCTGCCACGGCACCCACCGCGCTAGTCTGCCGACGGCTTCCGACCGCGAAGCTGCAGTGCGCGCCGCCGGAGCCGTCGGCATCCTGACGATCGCCGATCCGGGTTTCACGGTCGAGCCGCCGCGCTGGCCCTATGCCTACGCGCGGACGGTCACACTCGCGACGGATAAGCCGAAGGCCGATCCGTTCCTTAGGATGACGCTCAATGCTGCGTCGCTCGGCAAGCTGTTGGCGGGAAGCGGCAGGAATGCTGAGACCCTCATCGTGTCGGGTAGCGCGGGCAAGCCGCTACCAAGCTTCGCCATTCCGAATCGCCTCACGGCCGACTTCACGATGCGCCAACGGGAGATCGCTTCGCCGAACGTGCTCGCCTACCTGCCTGGGTCAGATCCGAAGCTCGCCGACCAAGCAGTCGTCCTTTCCGCTCACCTCGACGGCTACGGCTATGGCGAGCCGGTGAACGGCGACCGGATTTACAACGGAACACTTGATGACGCGGCCTATGTCGCGCTGCTGATCCGCCTGGCGGAGCGGCGGGAAGGGCATCCGTTCCGCCGCCCGATCCTGTTCGCAGCCTGGACTGGCGAGGAGAAGGGGCTGCTCGGCTCGCGCTGGTACGTCGCTCATCCGACGGTTCCGCTGGCGCGCACCGCCGGGAACATCAACCTCGACCAGCTGCGGCCCATCTTCCCGCTGAAGCTGCTCACCGTGCATGCGCTCAGCGACACCACGCTCGGCGACGATGCGCGTGTGGTGGCGGCAAGCCTCGGCATCGAGGTTCAGAAGGATCCCGAGCCGGATCGCAACCTGCTCCGGCGGTCGGACCAATGGAACTTCATGCAGGCGGGAATCCCCGCGACGGCGTTCGTCTTCGGTTATCGTCCGAATACGCGGAGTGAGCAGATTTACCGCCAATGGTACCGCACCGGTTATCACAAGCCGCAGGACGATTTGAAGCAGCCGATGGACTGGAAGGCTGCGGCCGACTTCAACCGCTTCTTCTACAAGCTCGTCGATCGCGTCGCCGACCAGCCGAGCGCGCCCGCCTGGAAAGCCGGAAGCTCGCTCAAGCCGCACTAATTGAGTTAACGGGTAACTGGCGGTTTACCGCTCCATTGACGAGTCCCACGCGTTCGGCTGTTCACTGCCGAAACGGCAATTCAGCGAGAGCGTTGTGGCGTCGATGACCTTTCGAACGATTATCGCGACGATGGTAGTGTTCGCCGCAGTTTCGACCGCGGCCGACGCGAAGATTCACCTTTTCAGGGCGCATGCGTCCCGACGGTCGCACGTTTACGTGCCGCGGTCGGCGCCGCAGGCTCAGCCGGTGCACTACCAGTGGAGCCTGGGGGCTTCGCAAAAAGCGCATCTCGACATGGTCGCCGAGTTCAAAAAGGTCGGGTTGAACCCCGGGCAATATGTCTGGGCCGCGTCTGTTCCGGCAGCCGGCGAAACGCATGTCGTGATCGATCGGTTGACCCAGATGGCTTACGTTTACCGGGCCGACAAACTCGTGGGCGCGGCCCACGTTTCGACGGCCAAGCAGGGTCACATTACCCCGCTCGGCGAATGGAAGGTGCTAGAGAAGCACGCCACTTATCGGTCGAAGAAATACGACAATGCTCCCATGCCGTGGATGGAACGCATCGACGAATATGGCACTGCGTTCCACGGCGGGGCCAACCCGGGCTATCCGGCGAGCCACGGCTGCATTCGGCTGCCGATGAAGTTTGCGGAGAAGGTGTACGGCCTAACCACGGTTGGGTCGAAAGTGATTATCGAGGGCTGAGAGGAGCGCGGCCCGGACGAACCGAACCGCGCTCCATTCTTGCCTAGGTTAGCGGCGTTTGCCGCCGCCGGACGTCGTGCCGAGCGTCGCGGTGTCCATTGGATCCTCCTCGACCTGACCTTCCTTTGCGGGATTGCTGAGCTCGAGCTCGCCGCTCGGCTCATGGGAGAAGCCCGTCTGGGTCATTCCGGTCCGCAGCGGACCAGGATTGCCGTGGCGCTGCGTCAGCCATGCATCGAAGTCCTGGTGGAACGCCTGCTCCCGCTCGCGGCAATAATCCGCGTAATCCCGGTCGAGCGACTGCATATGAAGGTCGCGCCAGCTGCGATAATGGTCGTCTGGGTGAGCGCTGAAGCTGTGCCGGCCCTCGCGATAATCGCCTATTCCGCCAAAACCGCCCTGATCCCTGTCCCAGGATGGGTCCACGCGATAGTCACCCTGGAATCCGCCGTAGCCGCGCTCGCGGCCGTAGCGGCTCATCCGTCGGTCGTCCTCGCGATCGCGGTCGAACATGAATCCGCGGTCCCGGTCCTGCCACTGGCGATCGCGATCATTTGATGCTCGTTCACGATCGCGCCAATCCCGATCGCGTCCCCGCCATTCGCGGTCTCGGTCCGCGCGATCGTCGCTTCCGCCGTCTATTCCATAGCCGTCGCCGATATAACCGTGCGCCATTTTCAACTTCTCCCTTGCTCGTCACACCAGCTGTTTGATCGTTGCGGGTTCAACGAACGGGGAGGGGTTGGGATGCGCTTGCCGTCGTTCCGTGCAACGGGTCGTCGCATGCCTGCCTCAGCTGGGTTGCACAGGGTGCATCGGCAATTCGAGGGTGGTGAGCAGGCCGGGAAGGTTGTCGTCGAGCACCAACTCGCCCTCGTGGAGGTGAGCGATCGCTTCCGCCAGTGCGAGGCCGAGTCCCGCGCCTTCGTCGGAGCGGCTTGAATCGAGACGTCCGAAGCGGCGCCTGGCTTCCTCACGGCGGTCTCGCGGGATGCCCGGCCCCCGATCGGCGACCTGAATTTCGATCCGCCGGTTGCGCTGGCCTACGCCGATGCGGATTTCGCCCCCCGTCGAACCATAACGGATCGCATTCTCGACGAGGTTGCTGATCGCCTGGGCAAGCAGCTGCCGGTGGCCGAACATCGGCAATGCACGTGACGGGCGATCGTATTTGAGCGCGGCGCCTCGCTCCTCGGCGAGAGGGTCGTACATCTCGGCCAACTCGGCGGCGAGCTCGCCGAGGTCGAACCAGGCGAACTGATTGCGGCCGGTGAAGGCTTCCGACCGGCTAATCTCCAGTACGGTGGAGAGGATGCGCATCAGCGCGTCCGATTGCCGGACCACGCGCTCGAGCAGCTCTTCCTGCTCCAGCGGATTCTCGGTTTCCGCTGCGGCCTGGGCTGCCGAGCGGAGCCGGCTGACGGGCGAGCGGAGGTCGTGAGCGAGGGAATCGGTGAGGAGCCGGAGCTGCTCCATCAGCGCTCCGATGCGGTCAAGCATGGCGTTGATCTGCGCGCCGAGCCGGTCGAATGCGTCACCGGCGCGCGACACCGGCACGCGCTGCGAGAGGTCACGCGCGCTGATGCGGTTCGCGACGATAGCGATCTCGCCGATGCGGCCGCCGACATAATGTGCGAGGATCACGCCGCAGAGCAGGCCGAGCAGGCCGGCAACGACGAGCGCGATCAGGAGCGACCTCTCCAGCGTTTCCCGGATCGCAAAGCCCTCCCCGGCAACCCGTCCGCTGATCAGCCATTCGCGCCCGGGCAGGCGTTGCATCACGATTGCCGCCTGATGCGGGCTTGGCTGGCCGCGCAGGCGGATGACGGACGTGCGATAACCTTCCTGGAAGGGCGGCGCTGAAGCGAGATTCCCGGTCAGCTCTTTGCCCGTGGAATCGACCAGCGCGACGACGGTCTGCGGGTCGGCATAATCGAGCGTGTCTTCGATCGCGTTGGTCAGCGCGGCCTTGCCGCCCGTGCGGTAGACGTCGGAGAGGACCTTGGCCTGTTCATCGACCTGCCGGTGAATGCTCGCCACTGCGTTGTCGTGCGTGCGCTCGTAGATGAAGCCGATGACTGCCAGATTGGACAGCAGCGCGAGCAGCCCCGCAAGCAGAGCGATGCGGATGGTGGTTGGCACGAGGGAGATATTACGGCTTTAGGCCGCGAGCATGTAGCCCGCGCCTCTCACGGTATGCAGCAGCGGCTTGTCGAAGCCTTCGTCGAGCTTGCGCCTGAGGCGACTCACGTGAACATCGATGACGTTGGTGCCCGGGTCGAAGTGATAGTCCCAGACCTGCTCGAGCAGCATCGTCCGCGTGACGACGCGTCCCTCGTTGCGCGCAAAATATTCGAGCAGCAAATATTCGCGAGGCTTGAGGTCCAGCTTCTTGCCCGCGCGCTTCACCGAGCGGGAGAATGGATCGATCTCGAGATCACCGACGGTCAGCCGGCGCTCTGCGGGATCGACACGCGCTTCCCGGCGGCGGAGCAGCGCGTTCACCCGCGCGAGAAGTTCCGCGAAGGAGAAGGGTTTCACGAGATAATCGTCGGAGCCGCATTCGAGCCCGTCGATTCGGTCTCCAACGGAGGCAAGCGCGGAGAGAATCAGGACGGGCGTGTCGATGTGCGCCGCCCGCAGCGCCTTCAAGACGGACAGGCCGTCGAGCACCGGCAGCATGCGGTCGAGAATCACGAGGTCGAAGCTGCCGTCGGTCGCCCGGAACAGGCCGTCCTGGCCGTTCGTCGCCTGCTCGACGCTATGGCCTTCCTGGGTCAGGCCCTTCGCGAGATAGGAAGCCGTCTCCCGATCGTCTTCGACCAGCAGGATCTTGCGTCCCATACTCAGTTCCTAGCCTCATTCACGCTCTTACGGAATTCCGCGCGGCGCCGGGAGGGAGTCCATTCCCTGAGCGCCGCACGGAAATTCCGGGCCAGCTTACTTGCCCGTCGGGGTCGTGTCGGTCGAAGGCTTCTTGGCCGGAGCCTTCTTCGACGACTTGGCCATCTTGTGCGACTTCGCGTGGTGCTTGGCCTTCGCGTGGTGCTTGGCCTTCGCATGATGCTTGGCCTTGTGGTGCGACTTCGCCTTAGTCATGGTGGTCTTGGCGGTGGTGGTGTCGCCCTTGGTCGAGACCGTCGTCGTCGCCTTCGTGTTGCCGGACTTCGTCGTCACCGTCTTGGTCGACGACGTAGCCGCTTTCTGCGCGGCCACCGCCGGAGTTGCGATGATCGCAAGAGCCGCGACGGAGCTGATCAACTTCTTCATCCAATTCCTCCTCGTCTCCGGCAGAGATGCGCCGGTGGGTGGTGCGGATAGACGCGCGCAAATCTCAGAGCGTTTGCAGCAACGTTAAATGGCGTTCATCCGCACTGGAGATGCGGGGCGCGAGCAAATCGATCGCGTCCCCGCGAAATCCAATGATTACTTGGTCTTGGCCGACTTCGCCGCGGTCTTGGCTGTGGCCTTTGCCTGCTTCGCGGAGGCCTTGGCGGCGGCCTTCCGCTGCTTGGCAGCGGCCTTTGCGTCCTTGGCAGGCGCCGTCGCGGTCTTGCTGTCGGTCTTGGCCGGGGTGGTCCCGGCAACTGCCGGCGCGGCGAGGACGCCGAGCACGGCGAAAGAAGCGATGAGGATGCGTTTCATTATTCCGTCTCCTGGAAATTCAGCTCAGGATCGAGCTGTGCTCCTCCCTAGGCGCGGTGTTTTCACAGTCCGGTGTCACGCCAATTAAGTCTTGTTCATCGGGTTGGCGTCGCTACGTCGGTCCAACGATGATCGCCCAAAAAACACGATACGCGCTTCGCTCTTTGCTCTTCCTCGCGGAGGAGCAGGGGGGCGGTCCGGTGCAGCTCGGCCGCATTGCGGAAACCCAGCGCGTACCGCCCAAATATCTCGAACTCATCATGCTCGACCTGAAAAAGGCGGGCCTGGTGAAAAGCGCACGTGGACCGAAGGGAGGCTATCGGCTCGCCCGACCGGCCGAGGAGATTTCGTTTGGCGAGATCGTGCGGACGATGGAAGGGCCGATTGCGCTCGTGTCATGCGCAAGCGTCAATTTCTATGCCCCGTGCGGCGACTGCCATGACGAGGCGACCTGCGCGATCCGCCGGGCCTTCGCCATCCTGCGCGACCAAAGCACCGCTGTGCTCGACTCGATCTCGCTTGCCGAAGGCGCCGGCTGGGAGGAGCGCCTGCCGGTCGTCGAATAGCCGCGCTGGCGGAGCGAGGGCCGCCTCGCTAGAAGCCGCCGCCATGTCGACCTTCACTATCGACACTTCGACCAGCCGAGCGACGCCCTCACCGGTGCCTGGCAAGCGCATGACTGCGCCTTCGATCCGCGCACGGAAGGTGGATGGCCGCACCGAGCAGCCGATCGTGATGCTCACCTCCTACACGATGCGGATGGCGCAGCTGCTCGACCCGCACTGCGATGTGCTGCTGGTCGGCGACAGCCTCGGCCAAGTCATCTATGGACTGCCATCCACCATTCCGGTGACGATGGAGATGATGTGCGCGCATGGCGCGGCGGTCGTCCGCGGCAGCTGGCATGCGCTGGTGGCGGTCGACATGCCGTTCGGAAGCTATGAAGGCTCGCCAGAACAGGCTTTCGCCTCCGCGTCCCTGATCCTCAAGGAAACCGGCTGCGCGGCGGTGAAGCTCGAAGGCGGCGAAGCGATGGCCGAAACGATCGCTTTCCTGACCCAGCGCGGAATCCCGGTTATCGGGCATGTCGGACTTACTCCACAGGCCGTGAACATGCTCGGCGGCTATGGAGTCCGTGGACGCGCCAACATCGAGGCCACGAAGATCCTCGCAGACGCGCGGGCGGTCGCGGAAGCCGGGGCGTTCACGATGGTCGTGGAAGGCGTGCTCGAACCATTGGCGACGCAGATCGCTGCAGAGGTGGCCGTGCCCGTCATCGGCATCGGGGCGTCAGCGGAATGCGATGGCCAGGTTCTGGTCATCGACGACATGCTCGGCATGTTCGAACGAACGCCGCGGTTCGTGAAGCGCTATGACGATCTCGCCGCGCGGATCGGCGAGGCTGCGGCGACCTATGCCGCCGAGGTTCGCTCGCGCAGCTTCCCGACTCCAGACCAGACGTACAAACCGAAATAGGTCTGGATTCGTGGAACCGTTCATTTGCGTTTGTCAGCGCAGCCGCTAGACGGTTCGCCGCCAGCTTCCGTTCATCAAGGGTGGGGAAGGGAAGCGCGGGCAAGAGGATTCCCATCGCAACGGACTGAGGCACGTCTTTGGCGCAACCCCCT
>DASUCP010000193.1:0-7344 GCA_036275975.1 Sphingomicrobium sp. | reverse complement strand
CTTGCAGAGCAGAGCGTTGGGATGCCAAGCACTCGGCGGTGATCGCCGAGCGCATTAGGCAGACCCGATCCTTTCTGGAAGGAGAGGGGCTCGGGCCATTTCTCGTCCGGGCGTTGGCGGGCAGCGGCGCGGTCCGCCTTGCGGCCATGGCCGGGAGCTTCGCCGTCGGTGTCCAGCTTGCCCGCATGCTTGGGGTCGTGAACTACGGCTATTACGGCGTTGCGCTCTCGATCATCACCATCGTCGGCATCCCCGGCGAACTAGGTATCTCGCGAGTGGTCACTCGCGAGGTCGCTGCGGCCTCGGCTGTTGCAGACTATGGTCGGATTTTCCGCGCGCTGCGTTGGGCGCGCCGCACTGTTCTCTCTCTGTCATTTATCACGGCTCTGCTCGCCATTGCCGGTGCTTATCTCGTCGGTCGGACTCGTCCTGAAGTTCCTACGGTCGCAATCCTGCTTGGAGCGCCGATGATCCCGCTGATGGCTCTCGCACGTCTTGACGGCGGAGCGCTCCAAGGACTGCACCACGTGGTTCGAGGACAAATCCCCGCAAATCTCTTGCGACCGGTGTTTTTCTCGCTCCTGTTGTTCGCAGCCTATGCACTTGGTGTCCGCGTCAGCGTTCCCGAGGCGATGGCGTTCAACTCGGTTGTCGCTGCATTGGTCGCGACCGTCGCTTTTGCCTGGCTCCGGCAGCGGCTTCCCGACCGACCGGTGGAGCAGTTCGTTCCGAAGGACCGGCGCTGGCTGGCTAGCGCCATTCCGATGGCGTTGACGGACGGAATGCGGGTGCTGCAGACCGAGTTCTCGATCTTGCTTGTCGGGATCATTGCCGCGCCGGCCGCAGTTGGTCTGTTTCGAGTTGCAAGTGCGACGGCGTCCGTTGCCGCAGCGGCCGTCCCCATGGTCGTTCATGTCGCTTTGCCGGTCACAGCGCGACTCTACGCAGCAGAGGACCGCGTTCGCCTGCAGAAGGCGGTTTCGGCCTTTGCGGTCGCGCAATTCGCCGGCGTTTTGCTTCTATCACTTCCATTGTTGATCGTGCCCGGAGTGCTACTTGGCCTGGTGTTCGGTGATCAGTTTGCACCTGCAGCGGCGGCGCTCCGCATTCTTGCGGCGGGCCAGATTGCCAATGCCTTTTTCGGTCCGAACGCCGCTCTCCTCAATATGACTCATCATGAGCGGCGGGTGACTCGCGCCATGGGAATCGCGCTTGTTTTGAACATCGTGGGGGTGATCGCGCTCACCCTCTTGTGGGGCATGACCGGCGCTGCCCTCGCGTTCGTCGCGGCGCTCATCTGTTGGAATGTCGTTGCATGGGTCGATTCCCGACGCCTGCTAGGCATCGAGACATCGATCCTCGGCCTGAGGGCTGCGTTGTAGGAAATTAACCGCTCCAAGCGTATCCTCGGCGCGATGGCGACGGTGATCCCCTTCGAAGAGCGCGCGGTGGCGCACCTTCGCGAGCGCCTCGGTGCTGCCGAGGAAGCGAACCAGGACCTGATCGCCTTTGCGCGGGGCCATTCGGGCGCAGTCGCTTCGATTCACGAAGCTGTGCTGGCGGCCATCGATACTGACGGTGTCGAGGGGCTGCTCCACGTCGTTACGCAGGAATGGCCGCTCATCCTCGGCATCGACGCCGTCGCGCTGTCGCTCATCGTCGGCGATCGCGGTTTCCGCGCTGACGGCAGCGGAATTCAGCTCGTTGAGCCGGAGATCCTGCGGCGCGCGATGGATCAGCTCGGCGCGGTGGAACTCCGTGGGGTCGAGCGCGGTCATCCGCTGTTCGGCCCAGCCTGCGACCTGATCCGCGCCGAAGCCTTGATCCGCATCGAATGCGATCCGCCATTGCCGGTGGGGCTTCTCGCGCTTGGGCAGCGCGCCGACCTCAGCCTGGATGCGCGGCACGGCTCCGAATTGCTGATGTTCCTTGGCAAGAGTCTTGCGGTTATGATCCGCAAGTGGCTGACGCTTCCGGAGCAATCCTAACGCACCCTGCCGCCGCTCTCGCGGCGCAGTGGGGTTCCTATCTTCAGCACGACCGTCGCCGCTCGGCGCATACGGTGCGCGCGTATGTCGCGACGGCCCACCGCTTCATTGGCTTTCTCGGTAGATATCGCGGCGAAGAAATTGCCCCATCCGCGCTGCTCGATCTCAGCGCCGCGGACCTGCGCGCATTTCTTGCCGATCGGAGAGGGCGGGGGCTCGGAGCTGCGTCGGCAGCGCGCGAGCTATCCGGCGTCCGCGCCTTTCTGACTTACGCAGCTGAGCAGCAAGGCAGGCATGCTCAGCTGCCGAAGACCCGCGCCCCCAAGCGGCCGCGCACCTTGCCGAGACCCGCTGCGCCGGATGAGGCGGTCCAGCTTGCGGAGAATGCTGCCGAAGGTGCTAGCGAGCCATGGATAGGCGCCCGGGACCTCGCCATCCTGCTGCTGCTCTATGGCGCCGGCCTGCGTGTTGCCGAAGCTTTGTCTCTTACCGGAAACATCCTGCCCATCGGAACGACGCTACGCGTCACCGGCAAGCGGTCGAAGACGCGGATTGTCCCCATCGTCCCCGCTGTTCGGGAGGCGATCGAAGAATATGTCCGGCAGTGCCCGTACAAGCGATCGAATGACTCACCGCTCTTCGTTGGCGCGAGAGGCGGGCCCTTGAACCCGGACCTCGTCCGCCGCGCGGTGGCGGGAGCAAGGCGTCGTCTGGGCCTTCCGGATACGCTGACGCCGCATGCACTGCGCCACAGCTTTGCTACGCACCTGCTCGCGCGCGGAGCGGACCTGCGAGCGCTTCAGGAGCTACTCGGTCACGCGAGCCTATCCTCGACCCAAATCTATACGGCGGTGGACGCGGCGCGCCTTCTTGACGTCTATCGGCACGCCCACCCGCGGGCCTGAGCAAAGGCCGAACGAAAGCTGTCGCGACGCGCCGTTAGTGGGGTAGCGGCACGACGCAACGAGCTATTCTTAGGTTTGGCGAGGTAAACCAAACCTCTGCCAAACAAGCGTTTCGGACTAGTGCGCAGGTTGCGCCAGGCGACGCTCGATCGCCTGCCAAATCAGGCCGGGCGTGTCGGTTCCATTGAACTGATCGATGGCGACGATGCCGGTCGGCGAAGTTACGTTAATCTCGGTCAGCCACTTGCCGCCAATTACGTCGATCCCGGCGAACAACAGTCCGCGCTTCTTCAGTTCCGGGCCGAGCGCGGCGCAGATCGCTTCCTCGCCGGCAGTGAGCTCGGTCTTGGCAGCCTTGCCGCCCACCGCGAGATTCGAACGGATCTCGCCCTCCCCGGGAACACGGTTGACGGCTCCGGCGACCTCTCCGTCAACCAAGACGATGCGCTTGTCGCCGTCTTTGATCTCTGGGATGAATTTCTGGATGACGTGCGGCTCGCGATAGGTTCGGTTGAACAGTTCCATCAGGGAGGCGAGGTTCCTGCCGTCCGAGCCGATCCGGAACACCGATCCGCCCGCGAAGCCGTGGAGCGGCTTGATCACGATATCGCCGTGCTCGGCCAGGAACTTGCGGGTGAGGCCGAGCGAGCGCGTGATCGCCGTCGGCGGCATGAACTGCGGAAAGTCGAGTACCCACAATTTCTCAGGCGCGTTTCGCACGCTCGCCGGGCCATTGACGACGAGCGTCTCCCCCTCGATTCGCTCGAGCAGGTGGGTCGCCGTGATGTAGCCAAGGTCAAACGGCGGATCCTGCCGCATCAGGACCACATCGACATCCTTGCCGAGGTCGAGGATCCGCGGTTCGCCGAAGCTGTAGTGATCGCCCGTGACGCGCTGCACCTTCACAGGATAGCCCATCGTCCACAGTCGCCCGTCAGCGAAGCTGAGATCCTCGGGAGCATACCAGTAGAGCTCATGCCCAAGCTCCTGCGCCTTGAGCATGATCGCGAAGGTGGAATCTCCTGCGATGTTGATCCGGTCGAGCGGATCCATCTGAACGGCAACGCGCAGGCTCATGCGGCGCGTCTACTTGGGGTGGAAACGGCTGTCACCCTTGCCAGACGTTCGTGAGATGCCTCGGCCAGCGCCTGGGAACAATGAACATGGCGTCGATGCGGACGTCGTCGCCATCGCGCATGTAGCGCGGCGCGAGGCGCTCGGCAGCAACCACGACCCGCCGCAGCCGCCACTCGTCGAGCGCGAAACCTGCGGAATCGTCATTTGCGCGCGCCTTCACTTCAACAAACGCCAGAGTTCGCCGGCGCCTGGCTACAATGTCGACCTCGCCGCCAGGCACGCGCGCTCGGCGGGCGAGAATGCGCCAGCCTTTCAGTCGAAGGTACCAGCAGGCAAGTGTCTCCGCGCCGCGCCCGCGCTTCTCCGCGGCCTGGCGATTCACTTGGTCCGCTCGAGCGCGAGGGCGTAAGCCCGCTTGCGAGGGACGTTCAGCCTCTCGGCGACCTCGGCGGCGGCGCGAGACGGCGAGAGCCGGGAAAGCGCCTCGTCCAACGCAGCGCTGAGCTCTTCATCGCTTACTTCCAGCGCAACGGAAGGCGGTCCGACGACGATCACGATCTCCCCCTTCGGCGCAGAATCCCGGTAACGGTCGACAAGCTCGTCTAGCGTGCCGGTGACGCATTCCTCGTGCAGCTTCGTGATCTCGCGCGCGATCGCCGCTTCGCGACCGCCCAGCTCGGCGGCGAGGGCGCTAAGCGTGTCCGCCAGCCGCGGGCCGCTTTCATAAAGCACCAGCGTTGCCCTCAAGGCCGCGATCTCCTTGATGGCATCGCTTCGAGCTTTCGCCTTCGCGGGCAAGAAGCCCACGAAGAGGAAACGATCGGTCGGCAGGCCGGCCAGCGTCAGTGCCGCAACGGCCGCCGAAGGGCCAGGCAGAGTATGGATCGCGTGACGGGCCGATCGCGCCGCGCGGACGAGCTTGTAGCCCGGGTCGGAGATGAGCGGCGTTCCAGCGTCGCTGACCAGCGCAATCGCGCGCTCGCCGAGGTCGGCCACAATCCGTTCGCGCTCCTGCTCGCTCGTGTGATCGTCGTAGCGGCGCATCGGCACCTTCGCGCCGATGTGCGCGAGGAGCTTGCCGGTTACGCGAGTATCCTCCGCGATGATCAGGTCCGCGTTTCGCAGAGTGTCCGCCGCGCGCGGTGAAAGATCGCCGAGGTTGCCGATCGGCGTTGCGACAATGTGTAGGCCCGGCGGGAGAGGTTTACTCATGTAAGTGGATTAACCTCTTCCAATTCAATCGAAAAAGAGTCATCGTTCGGACATCTCATCGTGCCTGGGGAGAGGAAACGATGATTACCATTGTAAGCGTCTCGGCGATTACACTGTCCTTGCTTCAGGCCTCGATCTCGGGGCCGACGGATGCGTTCCGCGGCTGCTTGAGGGAAGCGGCGGCAAAGGCGCAAAGCGCCAAGGTCGGCGGCGACAAGATCGAGGACTATCTGAAAACCTCCTGCACGACCCAGATGGGCGCGCTGACGACGGCGATAGTCGCCTTCCGGGTCAAGAACGGCATGACCAAGAAGGCAGCTGCCGACGATGCCGCAATGACGGTCGACGATTACGTCTCGACTCCCGCTGACAATTACAAGTTCATGATCAACTACAATGCGCAGCCGGCGCAACAAGCGGCGGCTCCAGCTGCACCGGCGGCTTCGAAACCTCAACCTGTACCGGCGGCGTCGCCCCACTCGTAAGCGGATCCGCCGCGATCTCGCCGAGAATATGATCGAGCAGCAGCCGGCCTTTCGCCGTGAGGGCAATACGTCCGGCATCGCGCGTTAGGTGTCCTGACTCGGCCAGGCGGTCTGCGCGCTTCCAGTCGACGATCGAGAGCAGGCCGAATCGGTCGGCGATCGCATCCGCATCGACGCCTTCAGACAGGCGCAGCCCCATCACGAGGGCCTCGTCGGCAGCTTCGTGCGGAGAGAGCCGAGCCTCTTCGACGATCCCGTGACTGTTCCGCTTGAGTGCCTTCAGAAAATTCTCAGGCTTTTTATGCCGAACGGTGCGGAAGCCCAGGCGGCGGCCATGTGCTCCGGGCCCGATCCCGGCATAGTCGCCGTAGCGCCAGTACGTCAGATTGTGCCGGCTCTCCTGGCCCGGACGCGCATAGTTGCTGATCTCGTAGGCCCCCAGACCGGCCGCTGAGGTCATGGCGTCGGTGAGCTCGTAGAGGGTAGCTGCCGCGTCCGCCTCGAGCGGTTCGAAGTCGCGGCGCGCGACCATGCTCGCAAAGCGCGTGCTCGCCTCGATCGTCAGCTGGTAGAGTGAAAGATGCTTGGTTCCGAGCGACAGCGCCTGGCCGAGCATCGCTGCCCAGCTGTCCTCGGTATCTTCCGGCAGCGCGTAGATGAGGTCGAAGCTGACGCGCTTGAACTGCTTCTGTGCAATTTCCAGGGCGCGGAAGCCCTCGCGGGCCGAGTGGGCGCGGCCGAGGAAAGCAAGGGCCTTGTCGTCGAAGCTCTGGAGCCCAAGAGACAGGCGGTTCACACCCGCCGTCGAGAGGTCGGCGAAGCGCGCAGTCTCCACGGAATTCGGATTGGCTTCGAGCGTGATCTCGAGATTTTTCGCAGGCGACCAGTACCCAAGCGCGGCGTCGATCAAGGCTTCGACGCTGGCCGGCTCCATCAGCGACGGAGTCCCGCCGCCGAAGAAGATCGACGTTAGCGTTCGTCCGGGCAGCAGCCGGGCTTCGTGAGCGAGATCGGCGAGCAGTGCATCGCGCCACGCATGCTGGTCGATGCCGGCGCGAACATGGCTGTTGAAGTCGCAATAGGGGCATTTGCTGACGCAAAACGGCCAGTGGACATAAAGCGCGATGCCGCCTTCCTTCTCGGGGCCAGGCGTTAAGTTCACTAATGTCACTGAGTGCGTCGCCCTTTTTCGTGAACTTACGCTCGGCTACGAGACACGGGACGGCCGGGAGGGTGGAGCGATCCCATGGCCGGCAGCGTGACAGGCCAAACCCTATTTTGAAAGGGTTTCGTTGAGCGCTTCGACCAGCTTGCGGAACGCATCGGCGCGGTGGCTGATGCTGTGCTTCAGCTCCGGATCGAGCTCGCCAAAGGTCTGTTCGTAACCCACCGGAACGAACAACGGGTCATAGCCGAAGCCGCGGTCCCCGCGCGGAGGCCAGACGAGAATTCCATCGACGCGCCCGTCGAAAGTTTCGGTCTGGCCATCGTTCGGCCAGGCAATCGCGAGTGAGCACATAAAATGGGCCGCCGGAGCGGGTTCGTCCGGCTCTTCGGCCTGCACTTCACGCCAGACGCGCTCCATCGCGCGCATCCAATCGCGATTGCCCTCGGCGTCCTCCGCCCAGCGCGCCGAGAAGATGCCGGGACGCCCATGGAGCGCATCGACGCACAGGC
>DASUCP010000192.1:0-5548 GCA_036275975.1 Sphingomicrobium sp. | reverse complement strand
CGCTACATAAGCACCGCCGGGCCGCAGCACTTCGCGCGCGAACTCCAGCCCCGCCTCGACGAGCGCCATGGTGCGCAGGTGGTCGGTCTGCTGGTGGCCGACCGTGTTCGCGGCCATGTCGGAGAGAACGAGGTCAGCAGTTCCGCCGAGTGCTTCCTTCAGCCGATCAGGCGCAGCATCATCCATGAAGTCCATCTGAAGAATGGTGACGCCCTCGATCGGGTCGGTCGGGAGCAGATCGATGCCGACGATGCTTGCGGTAGGTGCGTTACGGCGGACCACCTGGCTCCAGCCGCCCGGCGCAATGCCGAGATCGACGACTGTCTTGACGCCCTTCAGCAATCCGAAGCGCTCGTCGAGCTCAATCAGCTTATAGGCGGCTCGGCTGCGGTAATTCTCCGCCTTCGCGCGCTTGACGTAAGGATCGTTGAGCTGCCGCTCGAGCCAGCGTGTCGACGAGACTTTGCGGCCTTTGGCGGTCTTGAGCCGCTTCAAAGCTGCCAGCCGTCGCGCGCCATGAGCGAACGGAGGATGCCCTCGCGGATCCCGCGGTCGGCGACGCCGAGGTTCTTCGCGGGCCAAATCTCGAGGATCGCTTCGAGGATCGCGCAGCCGGCAACCACCAGGTCGGCGCGCTCGGTGCCGATGCAAGGCAGTGCGGAACGCTCCTCGTAGGTCATTTCGGCGATCATGGTGCTGATCTTCTGCATTGCCTCGATGGGCACGTGGAGGCCGTCGACCACACGGCGGTCGTAGAACGGCAGCGCGAGGTGCACGCTGGCAAGCGTCGTCACCGTTCCGCTGGTGCCGAGGAGGCGAATGCCTTCGCGGTTCTTGGGAAGCATAGTCTCGAAGCGCGAGAATGCGTGGCGGGCGCGTTCGCGCATACGTTTGTACGCGGCCACACGGTCTTCGCCTTCGAGCGCTTCCTTGCCCTCGCTCTCGGTCAGCGAAACCACGCCCCATGGAGCACTCCACCAGGCGCGGATCTTCGGCGTGCCTTCCTCCTGGTCGATCAGCACGAGCTCGGTCGAACCGCCCCCGATGTCGAAGATCAGCGCCGGGCCGTCTCCCGGCTCGAGCAGCTTGTGGCAGCCCAGGACGGCGAGGCGCGCCTCTTCAGCCGGCTCGATGATGTCGAGGGCGATTCCGGTTTGGTTGCGTACGCGTTCGGCAAACTCGTCACCGTTCTTCGCCCGTCGGCAGGCCTCCGTCGCCACCGAGCGCGAGAGCGACACGTTGCGGCGCCTCAGCTTGTCGGCGCAGATCGAAAGCGCGGCGACGGCGCGATCCATAGCATCGTCGGACAGAGCGCCGGTGCGCGAAAGCCCCTCCCCCAGCCGGACGATTCGCGAAAATGCGTCGATCACGGTGAAACCGCCCTCGGTCGGGCGTGCGATCAGCAACCGACAATTATTGGTGCCGAGGTCGATTGCGCCATATGTGTGACGGTGCGGCTCCCGCCTCGGCGAAAACCCTTGGTCCGACGGCCTGCTCTGCTCCCGAAACCCCTGTTGCAGAGCCGGCGCACTGGCGGCACCCTGCGCCATGATTACGCCCGTTTCTTCCTTCACCACCCAATTTGGGCGGCTGACTTGATCCGGTTTTAATCACAATTTTATGGGGTTGGGCAAGTCCGGAGAGACCCGGAGAGCCGTCGTTGACAGCGAAAGAGGCGCTTTCTATCTCGCCCGCTTCCTGAGGTTGCCCCGTCGTCTAATGGTAAGACTACGGACTCTGACTCCGTCAATCGTGGTTCGAATCCACGCGGGGCATCCAATTAGCTCAGCACTTTGGCGACTGCGCTTTTCCACGCGCCGATCAGCTCCGAACGGCGCTGCTCATCCATGTGAGATTCGAAGCGCTGCTGGCATGTCCATGTCCGCGCCAGATCGTCGAGGCCGCCCCACACGCCCGTCGTGAGCCCTGCAAGGAAGGCGGCGCCAAGCGCTGTCGTTTCGAGATTTTCCGGCCGCTCGACGGGGACATCGAGTATGTCCGCTAGGAATTGGCAGAGCCACGCGTTCGCCGCCATTCCGCCATCGACGCGCACTGCGCCGCTAGCCCCAGCGCCATCTTTCGCCATTGCTTCCAAAAGATCGAAGCTCTGGTACGCAACCGCCTCCAGCGCGGCTCGCGCAAGGTGCGCGCCGCTCGCATCAAGCGTCAGCCCGAAGATCGCCCCGCGCGCCAGGGGATCCCAATAAGGCGCGCCGAGCCCGACGAAGGCGGGGACCATGATCACACCATGGCTGTCTGGTACGCGCGTCGCCATGCTGTCAGTTTCCGACGCGTCGGCAATGACGCCGAGACCGTCCCGCAACCATTTAATGGCCGCGCCGGCGACGAAGATCGAGCCTTCGAGCGCATACGTAGTCTTGCCTGCCAGGCGATACGCCGGGGTCGTCAGCAAGCGGTGCCCGGAGGCAATCGCCTTTTCGCCGGTGTTGGCGAGCATGAAGCAGCCAGTTCCGTACGTCGATTTGACCATTGCCGGCTCGAAACAGGCCTGGCCGAAAAGAGCCGCCTGCTGGTCTCCGGCCATTCCCGCGATCGGCAGCGACACACCGAACAGGTTGGAAGCGGTAGTGCCGAACAGATGGCTGTTGTCGTGAACTTCAGGAAGCAGCGCCTCGGGAACTCGAAACAGGCGGCACAGCTCCGGATCCCAGCACTGCCGGTGAATGTCTAACAGCGATGTCCGCGCTGCATTCGTCGGGTCGGTTGCGTGAACCGCGCCGCCGCTCAGTCGCCATAAGAGGAAACAATCGATCGTTCCACACGCCAGCTCACCGCCTTCGCCCCGGGCGCGGGCGCCGGGCACATGGTCTAGAACCCACGCAATCTTAGCCGCCGAGAAATATGGATCGAGCAGCAGACCCGTCCGTTCGCGCACAAGGCTTTCAACGCCATCGGCCCTGAGCTGTGTGCAGGCTTCCGCTGTACGGCGGTCCTGCCACACGATTGCGGGATAGATGGGCTCACCCGTCGAGCGATCCCAGACGACCACCGTCTCGCGCTGGTTGGTGATGCCGATTGCCGCAACACGCCCCAAATCGATGGCCGAAAGAGCCTCGCGCGCCACTCCCAGCGTATTGGCCCAGATCTCCTCCGGGTCATGCTCGACCCACCCAGACTTGGGGTAATGCTGCCGATGTTCTCGCTGTCCGACGGATACCGCTCGCGCATGGCTGTCGAACAGGATGGCGCGCGTCGAGGTCGTGCCCTGATCGATCGCCAAAACATGGTCGGCCTGCCCCACCGCTCGAGCATAAAAGAGGCCAGTCCGACCCGGAAGGGGTTCTCATGCGCGGCCTGCATTCCTATCGCGGCGCGGATGAGGTTCACCGTCAACATCGATGTGGACGGCGAGGGCTTTCGAATTCTCGTCGAAGACGCCGAGGGCAAAAAAAAGACGTACCTCGTCGCGACGGGGACGCAGCAGGACTTCTCCAAATTCTTTGAGCAGCTCGCGCGCGATTTCGGGACTCGCACGCCGGACATCTTCGCTTTGTCGGTGGAGCGCCCCGCGCCGACCATGCGCTGGCAGCCGCTCCTCACCGAGAACATTGCTCCGCAAATCCTCGTCGGATACGGCGACCCGGCCGTCTTCAAGGACGGCGAGGACTACTGGCTAGTCGCGACCTCCAACGACGCGCCGGACGCCTTCCCAATCCTCCATTCGACCGACCTTCGACATTGGGAGCCCAAGGGCTTCGTCTTCCCTGAAGGCCACCTTCCCCAGTGGTGTGCCAAGGGCCGTAACGTCGCCGATTTCTGGGCGCCCGAGATGCACCGGGTCGGCGACGCATATTGGCTCGTCTTCACGGCTCGCCAGCCATCAAACGCACTGGCAATCGGACTCGCACGGAGCTCGACGCCGACGGGCCCCTGGGTCGACAATGGCAGCGCACTCATCACCGGCAAGCCGCTCAACACAACAGGCCTCGGCTACGACGCAGGCCAGCCATTGATGAGCGGTGGCGTCATCGACTCCCATCTCTTCGTCGATAAGGAAGGCACGACGTATCTCTTCTGGAAAGACGATACGAACAGCATTTGGCCGCGCCCCCTGGCGATGTTGCTTCGCAGTCATCCGGACCTGATCGATCGCCTGTTTGCTTCAGAGGAGGACCGCCGCACGGCGAGTTTCGCCGCGGCAATCGTCCCGTGGGCAAACCAGCAGCGCCCGATGATCCGCTTCTTCGTCATGCAGCCGCTGATCGAGGCGGCGCTGGCCAATTGGCAGCGCGTGAAGTCAGCGCTGGTCGAGTTCGGGCTCGCTGAAGCGATCCTCGACGCCATGTCGACGCCGATCCGCGCGCAGCGGATCGCCGAGGACGGTCGTTCGCTCATCGGCGAAGACACGATCGTGCTGTGCAACGACCTCGATTGGGAAGGGCATCTGATCGAGGGACCGTTCGTCACCCGACAGGAGGGCCGCTACTGGCTGTTCTATGCCGGCAACGATTTCTCGACGCCGCACTACGGCATCGGGGTCGCCGTCGCCGACCACCCCCTCGGTCCCTATACCAAGCAGGGCGAGCCATTACTGAGGTCGACCAGCGAGTGGGCCGCGCCGGGTCACGCGTCCGTAGCGCCGGGTCTCGACGGCAAGCCGCAGCTGTTCTTCCACGCATTCCACCCGGGAACAGGCGGCTACAACGCTTTTCGCGCGCTGCTGACCGTCGGGCTTAACTTCACTCCGGATCGCGTCGACGTAGTCGAACTCCCGGCTTAATTTTCCCGGCGAACGTCTCCGCCGCCCGACACAGCCATCGATACTGACGGGTTGCCGCTGTAGCGGATCTCGCCGCCTCCCATCACTGCTGCGGACAGCGACGCCCTGGGCCGAACGGCAATCTTGCCTCCGCCTTTCACGGCGGCCGAAACTTCCGTTGCCTCAATGGACCGGGCGTCGATCGACCCACCGCCGTTCACCGCAGCCGAAAGGTGACCCTGGGGCGCGAAGCCTGATGACGCGACAATCGTGCCGCCGCCATCGATCGCCACGTCGGGAGCGCGCGGGCTC
This sequence comes from Sphingomicrobium sp., assembly GCA_036275975.1. Lineage (GTDB taxonomy): Bacteria > Pseudomonadota > Alphaproteobacteria > Sphingomonadales > Sphingomonadaceae > Sphingomicrobium. The sequence continues at coordinate 516 of DASUCP010000192.1, read as the reverse complement.
TCGATCCGGATCTGGAGGTTGTAGTGCTGGGGGCAACGTTCGTTGCAGGCATCGATCCGGAGTTGCCCGTCGCGGCGCATGTAGATGTGTGTGAACTGGCTGCTGCCGTTGAGGATCGTCACCCGCTGAGCTGGCCCAGGGACGAGGCTCACCTCGCCGCCGCCGCGAAGTTCGACCGAGTCGAAATGTGGTACTGGAACGAGCTCACTCGCAAGAGCCGGAACGGAAGCGAGCAACGCGCAAGCGAACAACGGAGCGATTGTGCGGATCATGGCGACCCCCTTTTGATGATTGCGCTACATCTGTAGCGCTACAATTGCAGCGTGTCCAGCCCATTGCGGCGGCGCGGCAAAAGAGCCACTTGGCGGCCATGATCAGGATCATCGGAAGCTTCGTCAGTCCGTACGTCCGCAAGGTGCTGGCGTGCATGAACCTCAAGGGCCTGGATTACGAGGTGGACCCGATCACGCCGTTCTACGGCAATGACGAGTTCCAGCGGCTGAGCCCGCTGCGGCG
>DASUCP010000191.1:0-3482 GCA_036275975.1 Sphingomicrobium sp. | reverse complement strand
CTGCCGGCGACGCTCCGGTGCAGATCGCTTCGCGCTAGGCGACCAGCATTTCGAGGCAGGCCATTCGCACGGCCACGCCCATTTCGACCTGAAGGGTGATCAGCGAACGCTGAGGATTGTCGGCGATTTCGCCCTCGATCTCCACGCCGCGGTTGATTGGGCCCGGGTGCATCACCAGGGCGCCCGCCGCCGCTCGGGCGAGGCGGTCCGCGGTGAGGCCGTAGCGCTGTAGAAATTCTCCGGGCGCGTCTCCGAAATCTCTTTCGAGTCGTTCGCGCTGGACGCGGAGCATCATCACGATGTCTGCGCCGTCGATCGCTTCGTCGACGGATAGCTGCGGGATGCCCTCGGGCATGAGGTCTGGCGGGCCGGCCAGGCGCACCTCGGCGCCGAGGCGAGGAAGAAGCTTGGCGTTGGAACGCGCCACCCTGCTGTGCTTGATGTCGCCACAGATCGCGATCTTGAGACCCCGAGTCTTGCCCAGGCGATTACAGATCGCCGCCGCGTCGAGAAGTGCCTGGGTCGGATGCTCGTTCGTGCCGTCGCCCGCGTTGACCACCGGCGCATCCATGATCTCGGCGACAGTCGCAGGAGCGCCATTTTCGCTGTGCCGGACAACGACGAGGTCGGGATGCATCGCGTTGAGCGTGCGCGCGGTGTCTTCGAGGGTCTCGCCCTTCTTCACCGATGACTGCTCGACCGGCATGGTGACCACCGACATTCCGAGCCGGTGCGACGCGGTCGCAAAGCTCATCAGCGTCCGCGTCGAATTCTCGTAGAAGACGTTGAAGACGAGCTTGCCGGCGAGATTGTGGTGCCAGTCGCGCTGCCGGTTCTCATTGAACCAATAGCGAGCGCGCTCGAGGATGGTCGCGATCTGCTCGTCGCTCAGCGAATCGATGGAAAGCAGGTCCACGAGCTCTTGGCCTAACTGCCGTTGCCGAGATTCGCCAGAGCGTCGATCGCGCCTTGAAGGATGTGGGCTGCGGCAAGCGCGTCCACCTTCTCGGCGCGGCGGGCGCGGCTGACGTCCGCGTCGATCATCGCCCGCTCGACCGCCTGGGTCGACCAGCGCTCGTCCCACAGCAGAATCGGAAGCTCTACCGGGGCAAGGTTGCGGGCGAAGGCGCGCACCGACTGGGTGCGCGGCGAATCGCTTCCGTCCATGTTGAGCGGCAGCCCGACGACGAGGCCGAGCGCATGTTCGTGCTCGACGATCCGGCGAAGGCTCGCAAGGTCTTGCGTGAACTTGGTCCGGCGGATCGTCTCTGACGGACCCGCGAAGTGCCAACCCGCATCGCAGATCGCGATTCCGATCGTCTTGGTGCCCACGTCCAAGCCGAGGAGTTTGCCGGCATTCGGCAGCGCCGCAGCGAACTCGGCCGGCTCAGCGGTAATCAGGGATGCCAAGCCGCCACCCTCCGCTCCGCATCACGCCGCACCGCACCCCAGAACAGGGCGTAGTCGTATGCATGATAGTTGTTTCCCGGAAGCACGAACCCCCCCAGCGCCGGAGCCTGGCCGTTGAGGATCAGTAGGCCCTTGTCGCAATGGGCACCGACAAGGCCGGCCTGCATCCTCGCCGACCTCATATCCGCCGTGGGGATCAATGTGCCGGGATTATCCTGCGGCCGCGCCGCGCCATTTTCTGTGCCCGTAATCGGGTTCACGCAAAGCACACCCTGCCGCTTCCGCTCGCCGCCATTGAAGCCGCGGGTCTTGTGCCACTGGTCGAAAATGAAAGCCGGGTTCGCAGGCTCGCCGAAGGTCATCCATGACAGGATGCAGCCGGTCTCCTCGGCCGCGGTGCAGGCGGGAAGGCCGAGCTTGGGAAGGTCGGACGTGGTGTCGATGGGCCAGCCGACGACGTAAGCCGCGATAATGCGCTTCGCGATCGGCTTGCCCGCGATCTTGTCGGGGAGGAGCCGCTCCAGGTGGAGTGCGCCCTGGCTATGGCCTGCAAGGATGATCGGCTTCTCGCCCGCTTCCTTGATGAACTCGTCGAAGGCGGCGCTCACGTCCTTGTAGGCGAAATCCAGCGCGCTCGCGGCGTCCCGGCTGTTGAGCAGAAAGGCGCCGAATGCTGCCTGTCGATAACGCGGCGCCCAGATCTCGCCGACGCTGTTGAACGCGCTCGCCTGGCTTTGGACGAAGAGGTTGGTTCGGAACTCCGTGTCGCTGCCGGCATCGAGCGGCGCGTTCCAGCGGTCGCGCTCGAGGTAGGTGGTCGGATGAATGTAGAAAATCGCGACGCCGCCGGACTGGTCGGCCGTCACGCCGTCCGGCAACCAGCGCGAGGGATCGTCCGGCTCTCCCGGGCGCGCGACCCATGAGGAGTCTTGCGAGTAATCAGGTCCACCACCGGCTGCGGCGGCCTGGAAGTGACCCTTTGGCACAGACTCCCGTACGAGCACGTTGCCGCCCCATTGATAGATGGCGAACGCGCTCCCAACGACGATTAAGGTCAGGAAGAAGATGACCGCCAGGAATCGCCGCGCGCACATGAAACCGCGGCCCTATTGGGCAGGCTTGCGGTGGGCAAGGGCAGCTGACCGACGCCGCCCCTGCGCGTTTACCCGGATTGGCCTTTGCGCCCTGGCCGACTTAGAGCAATTCTCATGTCTAACCCACGGGCGGGAAGCCTCATAACGGATGCCGCCGGATGGGCGAGAAGGTGCCGTATCGAAGCCGTGCGGGCGATACACCCTTCCACGAAAGCCTTCCTTCTCGAGATCGCTGCCGAATGCGAAGTCTTGTCGGGCGAGGCTGTGAACCTCGATCCAGACGATCTCGATGTTCAGAACGCCGTCGCCGACCGCCTTTCCGCGCTCGCCGCGAGGAGAAAGGCGTGGCTCGGCTGAGCGCAATTGCCTTCCCAAGGCAGACATTCGCCTCGCGCGCCTTGCCGCTCTAACACCCCGCCGCTATCCGCCCCAGCATCGCTCTGCGATGCGTCCAAACAAGGAATTCCATGCCCGTTTCCAATGATCAGGTGCGCCATATCGCAAAGCTCGCGCGCATCGCGATGAGCGATGAGGAGATCGAGCGCCTCGCGCCCGAGCTCAACAATATCCTCGGCTGGGTCGAACAGCTCGCCGAGGTCAATACCGACGGAATCCAGCCGCTGACGGCGGTCATCGACCAGAAGCTGCGGCTCCGCGACGATGCTGTCACAGAAGGCAATATACGCGACGAGGTGCTCGCCAACGCGCCCGAGGCGCAGCACGGCTTTTTCGCGGTGCCGAAGGTAATCGAGTGACCGAGCTGACCTCCAGGACGATCGCCGACCTGCGCGACGGGTTCCGCAGCGGCGAGTTCAGCGCGCGGGAGATCGCCGAGAACTTCAACGCAGCCGTGGCCGCGGCGAAGCTCCTCAACGCCTATACCGTGGAGACACCGAACGACGCTCTCGCTGCGGCGGACGCTGCAGACAAGGCGCGCGGATCGAGCGACCTGCCGCCGCTTGCCGGCATTCCACTCGG